>JAPZAO010000154.1 GCA_027460615.1 Candidatus Methanoperedens sp. | reverse complement strand
AAAGAAGCTTTTGACAAAGCAATGGAAATGCTAAAACACATTGATGTAAAAATCGATAGTGTGAGGCTTGATAAATATTACAGCTTTCCTTCTTATGTGGATAGATTCGGGAAGGCAAAGGTCTATGTCATTCCGAGAAAAAATGCGACTTTGAGGGGTTCCTGGAAATGGAAGGATACGATGGATGAGTTTGTAAATGATACGATTCCGTACCTTGGACAATATTATTTGAGAAATAATTCTGAGTCTGGATTTTCGGCGGATAAGAGAGGGTTTGGATGGACGGTGGGACAAAAAAGGGATGATCGGATTGACACTGCTTTAACCTGCACTGGTGTCTGGCATAATTTGTTAAACTTGTATCCCACTTAATTCTGTCCCACAGCCTAACGGCAGGATAAATCTAAATATAAGAAATCCCAACGGCATAGCCAGAGGCACATGGCACTATGAGGTATACGGTTACAGCGTGGTAGGAACGCAAAGTTATTCTATCTAAATCTCATAGTATAGACTCATGCGATGGATAGGGTATCTTCTATTTGTTCTTTTTATCTTTAGCATGGCAGCACATGCTGAAAAAGGAGGATACATAATAGAGCCCTATTCACCTCAAAAAGAGCTTATTGATACCAGCGGCGCAGATGCAACAATTTCATTCTGGGAACTTCCCCTCTGGATAATATTAGCTTACATATCAGGAGTTTTTCTTGCTGTTTTGGGATTGTTCAAGATAATTCCTGTTGTTCTGGGCAGAATTAAAGACTTGCTCGAAAACCAGAGCAGACAGGGTATTTTTAAATATGTACTTAATAACCCCGGCTGCACTATAGCAGAAATCTCAGAACAGCAGAAGATAAACAGGGGAAGTGTAAAGTATCATATAACTAAACTCGAATTTGCGGGAAAGATTATATTGACGAAAATGGGAAAATTCTTACGGTTATTCCAGAACTCTGGAGCACTCAATGACAACGAGCAAGTGGTAGCAGCCCATCTCAAAAATGAGACGAGCAGGTTGCTACTTGGGGCTGTCTTGGAAAATCCGGGTATTACGAACCAGGAGCTTGCAGAAAAATTTCATCTGGCTAAGAGCACTGTGCATTGGCACATCCAGCAATTTTGTAAAGGCAATATAATAATATTTAAACAGGAAGGGAAGTACAGGCAATATTTTGTAAATGCTGATGCTGAGATGGCTTTGCTCAGATTTATGCCTGTAAATCAAATATCCATGAATAATTGTTGTGTTTTGCACAAGTAATTTTCAGGCACCATATACAATTAGCAAATCGACCACGATAATTGCGCCTGTACTTATAAAAGATTTTCTTAAACTACGAATGGATTCGTAGCTATAATGTTTTAGGGACAAAAAACAGCGTCGCTTGGATATTTGCCTTCTTTAATAAAAGAACCCGAATTACCATTATACCAAAGCTCATAAAACGGCTGCAGTGTTTTATCGGCAGATGTGTTAGTCATTCTCACTTTTAGTATTGGTGAATTTGCATGAACTTCCCAGGAAAAAGCCTTGCCCCAGTTTGTGAAAATTCCTCCAGAATATTCCTCCCTGAAGCTGAGACATGGATATTTTTTGGAGGTGTATTCACCGGCTTTATTAACCAGGAACTTATGATACTGAATTTTACTTAAAGTTGAATAAGAAATAACTTTTATTGCATACGTTGGTCCCATATAGTTCATATCGCCATACTCTGAAGGAGGTAAAATGACCTTGGTTCCTGTTACCCGTACGATAAGTTCTGAATCTTCTTTTTTGAAACTGCCCAGTAACGGAATAAAGTTTCTTATGTGAGAATCCCACAGCTTATATTTCGGTCCGCATCCTTCGGGTATATTACAGTCCTCGTCTGCGATGACAGTAAGCATTCCGGTCATGGTTATAGAACTATTTGCTGGTGCTATGGCAAGAAGAATTGAATTTATTTCATCAATCCATGTTGTATCTATATCTTTGCTTCCTTCTTCTCTTACAGCCCAGCAAGCATAATTTGTCGTTCCTTCTACTTTTACTTCTTCATAACTAACCAGAATATGACCTTTCAGTTCTTCATTTAAATTATCTTCAAGAATGAACAGAGCATCGCTTACATTTTCTAAAATTCTATAACCGCTATCGTTTGTTGGAATAAAGCTATGGTTTGTTCCAATCTGTTGGCTAATAGTGATATTTTCTGGAAATCTAAAACTCATCTCAAGAATTGTATCGTTTTTCTTCATCCGCTGGACTCGTTCTTGGCTAAAAACACATTTTGCTTGGATATCTACCCTGTGAAGAGTTTTAAAAAGAAAATTGCTTAAAGACGAGTTTTCATCGGCAATGAATTTACTTTCTCCATTTTCCCATAGTAAAATATTCTCTATCATTGGTTGCCGACTGGAAGGCGCCGGAGATGGAGTTCCTGCTTCATCAAAAACAGCCGATGTTTTTACACGACCAAAATATTTTTCTTGAATCTCTGGCGATAAATCGAAAGTTTTCACAGCAATATCCAGCAGAGGGGATTGGAATGCAATGGAGTCTTTCTCTAAAAAGAAATCAAAATCCTTTTGGTGTCCTACTATGTAGATAGGCCCTTTAAATATTTGAGCTATGCCATAGCGCCTCCCATCTTTTAAATAAATATCAATTATATAATCATATGCCAGTGAGCGTTCCAATGGTACCTCAACATGTTTGGACTTTATCCCTTCCTTGAATAAATCTACGAATCGTTCTATGTCAGGTGAAATTTGCTCCAATGGAACTTGTTTGGCACTTTTATAAATATAATTCTTTGAATCATATACACCGACTTCGATTCCCACAGTATTATTGTTATAAATATTTATAATAATAAAATCGCCGCCGAAGGAGCCGCCATCTAAACCTCCATGAACTTCAATTTTTGTTATGCTTGAGTTAAGCAGGGTTGGAGATTGCGGTGGTGCTTCTAAACACCCGGATAAAATAATAAACATTCCAACCAAGATTACAGTTATAATTTTCATAGTCACTTACTTTATTATTAAACCCTCCACTCATAAAACATTTTCTTAAACTACGAAACCATTCGTAGCTATAGCAATCTCTTTTAATATCCTTGCCTATTGATACTAAGAATGCCAGATAATGAGAAAGACGGAGATGAGAAGCTCCTCATACTACCACTTGGAGAAGAATCCAAAAAGATAACGCAGGTAATCTCAAACGATACCGCAAGACAGATAATCGAGCTTCTTGCTGATGCGCCGCTTTCAGCCAGCGATATTGCAGAGCGTTTGCAGGCGCCCCTTACCACTGTTACTTACAATCTTGAGAATCTGGAGAGTGTGGGACTTATCAAGGTTGAGAAGATAAAATACAGCGAGAAGGGTCGGGAGGTCAAGATATTCGCGCCTGTGAGAAAGCTCATCGTTGTAGTGCCAGAGAAAACAGACCGGAGATCCGTGGCTGATATGCTCAGGAAGTATATTGGTGTAATACTTGCTGCTGTGCTTGCTTCGAGTCTGATTGAGTTTTTCATGAGAAACGCTGGAAGGAGCGCAAAAATGTGGCAAATAACAAGCGAGTCGAATTCACTGCCCGCTCCAACTCCAGCCATACCGGAGATTTCTGCTATCACGTCCACGCCTGCCATGATGATTAATGAAACCCGAAAAGGCGGAGACGTCAGTAGCATAGTTCCGGCAGCTACTCCAATGGTTTCCCCGGTGCCGACAGACGGGGTTCAATCCATACCGCCTGCGGCCTCCACGCCAATCGTTCCTGAGCCAACATCGGTGGGTGTTTGGAGTGCCAATGCTACTGCAACGCCTGTACCTGTACAGACTTCGGCGCTGGATAACGGTGCAGCAAGCCAGGCGGCGCCTGATATTTTCACAAACTTAGCAAACACTATTACCGCGCATCCAGGGCTGGTTTTCCTCACGGGATGCCTGTTTGTGATTGCCCTGCTTATCGTCATTGATTATCGCAGAAAGAGGAAAAATGGCTAAAGGTTTCAGAATATCGATGGATATGGCGGCTAAGATAGCGATTCTAATTATGGCATTACTTGCTGCTGCACCTGTAGTCTCGGCTTCGATGACAGAAATAAGCGTGGAAAATCTAACCGGGGAGTCTGATGTAATCGCTATAGGAGAAATTAAAGAAGTCGAGAGCGGATGGAATCTTTGGAGGACGATGATTTACACGTATTCCACTCTCTCTGTTGAAAAGTATATTAAAGGCGGTGAAGGGGCTGAAACACTGACAATAATCACCGAAGGCGGAACTGTGGGCGAATCAAGCGTGTGGGCGGAAGATGTTCCAGTATTTACGAAGAACGAGACGGTGCTGGTTTTCCTGAAAAGGGCTGGACGTGAATTCAGCGTCGTGGGTTGGGTTCAGGGAAAGTATATCGTCAAAAACGGGGAGGTTAGTGATTTAAAGGGCGAGAAAACAACCCTGAACGATTTCTTACGCCTGATAGGAGATACAATGCCAGCGCCGGATATTGCAACCCCGACAAAAACTCAAGATGCGCCTGGATTTGAGGCTATACTGGGATTTTTGGGACTGCTTGCAGTGCATCGCTTGTCGGTGAAGTGAATTTTATACTACGAAATTATCACAAAGGTAGCTTTTTATCTTCGAAGTCCAATTTTCACATGATGAATCCGGTTGTTTTAGAGCGTTAATAAGGTTAGGGAAGGGCAAGAGAATTTGAAAGAAAGCGACATTCTCCTCGATTTAATCAAAAGGCGGCGCAGCGTCAGGCGGTTTGACGGCGCCACAATACCGAAGGAGGCTATGGAGCAAATCCTTGAAGCCGGCAGATGGGCTCCATCGGGCGCAAACGCCCAGCCCTGGCGTTTTATCATTGTAGCTGAAAAAGAAAAACTCAAATCGATAGCAGAGTTCTGTTATTATAAAGTGTTCAAATCGAGGCATGTGGGAGAAGCAAGCGCCGCTGTGGTCATATGCGCCGACCCGGAGGCTGGAAGCCAAACATATACTCTTGATGCAGCCATAGCAGGCACAAACATGACCCTGATGGCGACCTCAATGGGCATCGGTTCATGCTGGATAGGGGCATTCGAAGAGGAGAAGCTGAAAAAAATGATGCGCATTCCTGACAATTTGAAAATTATCGCTCTTATCGCCCTCGGATATGAAGTCGGTAAAGCATCTGTTCCTCCGAGACTTTCGCTTTCCAGTATTGTCCATTACGAGACTTACGAAGACAAAAACGAGCCCGGCATAATAACGAAAAAGAAGTCTTCCGGTCCATTTTCGGTTTTCGGAAAGCTACTTCGCGTCCTTTTCAACAGGCGCTGAAAAGCGAGCTATTTCATCACATCTACAAGCGCAACTCTTTCGATGACGAATTCGGGGATTTTATCCTCTCCCCTGGCTTTGAGTTCTTCTTTTGTGATATTGAAAATTTCCAACAATACATCATTTTTGGAGCTATTGTATTGAAGCACGGGCTTTGGAGTTATCTCATCGAATGCGGATAAATCGATAACCTCACCAATTGCCACAAGAACAATATTATTTTCTCCGTTATGCACGCCAAGCTTCATCGCCCTGTTTATCTGGCGCGTGCCTGCTGCATAAAGCATTATTTCCTTGGCGAGGTCGTTTGCGATATTCCTGCCTGCTTTGAATGAGTTCATCGCTTTTTTTACTGCGAATCTTATGTGTTCCTCGCCTGCCAGCTTATCAGCATCGAAAGCCTGTATTACTATGTTTTTATCTTTGCTCATTTTTTTGATTTTAACAAGGAATTTTTCAGTATTATCTATGAATATCGTACCTTCGAGGATGTGAATCATCACTCCTTAAAAGAGTTGTATCATGAAAAAGATAACGATTATGTTGGACATTGTCAACTAGTAAAGTAAGATGGATTAAATCACCGCAAAGAGCGCGAAGAACGCAAAGCAGAGACTAATACCTTTGCGGACTTTGCGTCCTCCGCGGTGAATGCTCCTGCTCACCGATAACTAAATACATATTCGAAAAGTATTCAAGCAAGATGATTAAAAAGCGACCTCTATTACTAATGATATTAGACGGCTACGGACTTCGCGAGAATAAAGAGGGAAACGCCATAGCATCCGCAAAAACCCCGAACTTAGACCGGCTTTTTTCAACTTATCCTCATACGGCTCTTGATGCATCCGGCGAAGCCGTAGGACTCCCCGAAGGCCAGATGGGAAACTCCGAGGTCGGGCATCTCAATATGGGTGCGGGGAGAATTGTTTACCAGGATTTAACGAAGATAACAAAATCGATTCGCGAAGGGGATTTCTTCAGGAATAAAACGCTTTTGAAGGCTCTGGAAAACGTCAAAAAATATGAATCGTCCCTGCATCTTATGGGCTTGCTTTCAGATGGGGGCGTTCACAGTCATAATACTCACCTGTATGCATTACTTGAACTTGCAAAAAAGCAGGGGATTAAAAAAGTGTACGTTCATGCTTTCCTTGACGGGAGGGACGTTCCGCCCAGGAGCGCCCTTGTTTATATTTCAGATGCAGAAAAAAAGATGAAAAAACTGGTCGGTGAATTTGCATCAATTTCGGGGAGATATTATGCCATGGACAGGGACAAACGCTGGGACAGGGTAGAAAAGGCTTACAATGCAATTACATCCGGGCAGGGCGTCACCGCAGACAGCACGCTTCTTGCTGTGGAGAATGCCTATGCCAGGGGTGAGACCGATGAATTTGTCACACCGACGGTTATCCTAAAAAACAAAAAACCGGTTTCATTAATATCAGATAAAGATTCTGTTATTTTCTTTAACTTCCGCTCGGACAGGGCTCGCGAGATAACCCGGGCTTTTACCGATTCCGATTTCAAGGATTTTAAACGAGCCGTATATCCGCATACTCATTTCGTGTGCCTGACCCAGTACGACGAAACCTTCAAAGTCCCTGTTGCATATTCGTCCGAATCACTTAAAAATATACTTGCAGATGTCCTATCCCGCCATAATCTAAAACAACTCAGGATTGCGGAGACCGAAAAATACGCACATGTTACCTTCTTTTTTAACGGAGGGCGGGAAACGCCGGTCAGAGGCGAGGAAAGACTCCTGATACCTTCCCCGAAAGTGGCGACGTATGATTTGCAGCCGGAGATGAGCGCTTTTCTTGTTACAGATGAAGTCGTAAAAGCGGTGTCTTCTGGTAAATATGACGTAATTATATTGAATTATGCCAATCTTGACATGGTCGGGCACACCGGTATATTTGACGCTGCCGTGAAAGCCGTTGAAGCAATCGATGAATGCATCGGCAGGGTATTCACAGCCATAAAAGATGCAGGCGGATTATTGATATTAACGGCAGACCACGGAAATGCGGAGCAGATGGTTGATGAAAAAGGCGGCATCCATACAGCGCATACCTGCGACCCGGTGCCGTTTATTCTTTGCGAGACGGGCATTGCTCTCAAGGATGGGATACTTGCCGATATTGCCCCGACTATTCTTGATATCCTTGGGATTGAAAAACCGGAAGAGATGACAGGAAGGTCTTTGATAGCGGCATTATAACTTTATATACTTTTCAAACATAAATCTAAATATATGGATACTTCCGAGGATCTAACTCTTTTCAATGGCAAACTCACAATACTTATTGTATTCGGGCACGGGGGTGAGGTTGATAAAAGCCAGTTAAAAAAATTCATAGGTTCAGATATAATAACCGAACGATGGAACAAACCCATTGAAATGGAACAGTCTGAAGGAGTGGCTGTAATCGTTTCAGGCAGTGAAAAAATAACATGCACCGCAAATATTTATACCGATGTTTTTGTTGCAGGTGTATCCATTCTGAGGACTGAAATCGAAATCAGGGAAAAGATTTTATTAAATGATATACTGGTAGCCCTTCATTCCAATACAATCATCGTTGACGGGCTTGATTTCCAGTCATTTGCCAATAAAAAGATAAGTGAGATTCGTGAAAAGCTCAATCCCGGAAAGAAGGTATCGTATTATCCGCTTACAAAGAGATACGCGCTCTTAAAAATCAAAGAATTCACTCCGAAGCTTGACCATAAAGGTTTGAAAGAGCAGTACGGCGAGATTATCACACGTTTCCTGTCCGGCGAAACATCCATACGGCCTTTACACAGTAAAGAAATCACCGAAAAACTCGCCAATGACCTGTCTTATTACGATGAGGATATGTTTCTTGCATCGCCTGAAGGTGTATTTATCCTGGGCTGCGATGATTACTTAAAAGACCTCCGGGAATTGCTTGAGCTTGCAATCTCGCTTTTGCTTCTCTTCCAGATATATGACCGCAAGATCGATTCAGAAATCACAAATGCTTTTGAGGCAATAAAGAATATGCACCTATCGAAGCTTTATTTCCTTACACTGGCTCCGAGAAAGCTTGAAAAGGCCCTCCTTAATGTGAGCGAAATCGGACTTGTCATCCTTGACGATATTGAGGATTTAATGAACCCGCATAAGATAACACAGGATTGGTACTACCAGTCCGCGTATCTGAAGATGCTCAATACTCTTAAAGTCATGGACTTTGAGAAAGTGGTTGAACACAAGATTAGTTCTTTGCAGGAACTCTACGCCACAGCAAGACAAATCTCCACAGAGCAGCTGACGCTGGCCCTGGAGATTGCCATAGTTGTACTCATTCTGTGGGAAGTAGTGAGACCTTTGATTTAACCATTCAACTATTTGTCGGCAGTTTTTGGTTCCAGTATCTCTTTATTATATCTCTCAAGATATAGTATTTCCCTGATATCCGTATTATCGATCAGCTCGCGCGCAATCTGTCTTTTTGTCATGAGCCATCTCTGGTTATACGTCAGTTCAGGCTCTAATTCAACTGTTAGTTCGCTGTCATTTACTTTTACTGGAATCTCTTTTCCTATATACAGGGCGATAAGCCCCCTGACCTTGCCTTCGTTATCCTCTATCTTCTCTTTTATCTCATAATCATAAATGACTGTTTGCCCTGCAAGAAATCTGTTAAAGTCAACCTGCGTCATCCTGCCAATCACTCTGATAACAAATCCCGGACGGCCATCAATCTCAACAGGCATTCCCACTTGTGGTCTTTCTTTGAACTTCGTGATGGGTATACTTTCAATAAGTTCGGGATTCCTGGGGCCGAAGGCTTTTTCCGGCGGGATTGTAATGCTGCCGGTATAACCAATGTCTTTCCCTATTAAATCCTCATCAAGTCCGGCAACAGTATGCCCTGACCCTACAATGATAACGTCTCCACCGTATTTTCCTTTCTCGTTGTAGATTTTGTTGGCTTTTGCCACATCTTCATCAGTTGTATCAAAAACATGCCCGTCATCTGCGGTTTTACCCGTATATGAAACTCTTATAAAATCGCCTTTTGCTATACTCATAAACTATTCATCCTTTTTTTCGCTTTCCATGTATCAATGGTATAAAATACTTACTTTGATTATCAAAAAATCGACACTTTGAGTTATTTCTGTACGCTTTGGCTTCATTTTTTGCGTATCCGTTTCATAATATGTTCTGATAATCTCTTCTTAATCCGCATATATTCCACATCTGAAAGGCCCGAAGCTTCAAGCGCGCTGTCGCGGAGGAAACAGGGCTTGGTTATTTTGCAGCACCATGTCATGCTTCCAAAACATGTCCCTTCGCCATATTCAATCGGCGTTTCCCTGGCAAAGTCCGTTTTAATCTTCATGAATTCCTCGGCGCTAAGCCCTGCCTGTTTCAGCGCGCCGTGTAAGGCGCATGGCTTGACAGGCAGGCAGCAAAAGGCCAGCGCCCGGAGGTCCCCGCCGCCGCATATGTGTTTTGGCGCATTGTACCAGCCGGTCATGGACTGGAATGAAGAGACGTCAAAGACAAGCTGGTTGATAATGCCGGGATTTGCACGCACGGCACGGGCAAGTGAAACCATATCTGCCCCATGAGAGAACATTTCTTTTGCGCTCTCAAAATCCACGACCGAGTTATTTCCGATAATAAATAATTCTGTGGAATTGCGCACGCGTCTGATAACCCCGATATCCATTCCATCCGGATGCATGGCATCTATATGGATGATATCGGCTCCAGCTTTCTCAATAGCCCTTGCAAGCTCAACATCATTCACCACATTTGCCCGCGTCTTTACTGAAAGCACAACGCCTGTCTTTTTTATCTCCCCGATATACTCGCAAAGGCGCGGGATATCTTTCAATAATGCCTCCCCCGCTCCAAGCGCTGTGATTTCAGGCTGCCTGCAATGGGCGTTTATCTCAAGAATCGCACCGGATTTCCTGGCTAATTCTCCTGCTTTTATGTAAGGTTCAACTGATGCAGCCCGCACATTGACCGCTATTGTGGTAATCCCTTTTGCGGCTTCAAGTTCCTTTTCGAGAAATTCCATCGGATTATCTGAAACAAATTCACTTCTGCCGCGGTCTATCTCCTTTCTCGCCGCTTCGTTTGTAGGCCCATCAAGATTATAGCCGCCAAGGACAACCAGTCCGGCATTCCCGAACCCTGAAGCGAACGAGCTATCGGTTATTCCCGCCATAGAGGCAAGCGCGATTGGGTTTTTGGGTGATGTATAGCCTATTTTTATATCGAATAAATTTTCTTCCACGATATGTCGTTCCTGATATTTTTGCCTTCAGTTGTCTCTTTCACTTAAGAATCTTACGCTAAAACAATTTAAAAGATTATGTATCAGGAAACAGTGGTTCATATCGATTGGCACGTAAGCAAGGTCAATGGAAAGTATCGAAAGCTTAATATGACATTGATTCTTAGGGGAACGAAAGCCGTCACAGGCAGATTAGGAGGATAAAAATGACAGAAGGTCTTACAATACTCGGTAAAACGGTATTTGATACGCTCTTCATTGATTGGAGAATAATGGTTATTACGGCGATCATTTCCGTAATCCTGTTCCTTGCAGGAATGTACATACAACTGGACAAATGGGGACGCGGAATCCCCGAAGGCGCAACAAAACCCATCGGTGCATGGGGAGCCCTCAAATTAATATTCGGCAAAGTATTTGAGAAAGGCATTGGGGCTGCCCTTGGAATATTAATCCTGGACGTTCTTTTCCAGCGCAGGACATACAGGCGCAGGAAGCTTGAATGGTTCATGCACATTTTGATATTCTGGGGATGGATCGGGCTCTTGATTTTGACAATTGTTGCGGCGGCTGCTGAGTTTGCCGGTCCGTTCCTGTT
>JAPZAO010000153.1 GCA_027460615.1 Candidatus Methanoperedens sp. | reverse complement strand
CTCTTTTCCTTCGTTCACCAGCAGGGCGATCACCACCGCCTCGACGGGCATGATCTGGGCCGCGGCCCGGTGAATGGCCGCCGCAATCTGCTCGTGGTCAACGCTGGCGCTAATCTCTTGAGTGGCCCGGTACAGTGTTGCCCGGCGCTCTGCCTCAGTCACAAACATAATGGGAGACCTGGATTCAGGTATCGATCCTGACAATGTGAAATGGTTCGGGAACGCACCAGGGCGCCCTTATGAAAAGCGGGATGAGTGCGCAATGTGCTGGTCAGCTCCGCTGTGCGGAGGCCCGTGTTTTGCCTGCGCAGAGCTTCTGGGAAGAGCGGGCTCGCCTTCGCCTGACTACTGTTCCATGGTACGTTCGGAAGGCGAAGCTGCAATATGGCTTGCTGATGTTTTGAAGGATGAGCATCCGCAGTTGCTGCTTGATCTCCTGGGTGTGAATATCGAGGTATGAATGCGCATTAACCTGATCAAGCCGCCTGAATGCTCCAGGATGAATTTTGGCTGCTTCAGCCTGGCTGTTCTGGCATCCGCTGTGAGGGACATAGCATCGATAAAGATCATAGATGCCACAAACCTCACCATTGAGGAGGCAGTCAGCGCTGCTGTTAAAGATACGCCTGACCTGATAGGTGTCACCACAATGGGGCTTGCCTCTGTCGGCCCCGCGAAAACATTCCTTCGGGCCCTGAGGAGCGCAGGTTTTAATGGATTGCTCATAACCGGGGGACACGGTGCTTCCATGTCCCCCAAAGTGCTGCTTGAGAGCGGAGCCGATGCGGTCGTTTGCGGAGAGGGTGAGATTACGTTCAGGGAACTGCTTCAACGCGGGATATCAGAGAAGGTAAGTGGTCTTTATCTCCAGAGGGATGGGGCCTTGATAAAAACCCCGCAGCGCCCGCTTATTCAATCACTTGACAGCCTGCAAGAGCCTGCCCGCGATCTGGCGGGTGAGCCGCCTGATGGCATATTCCTTCTTGAGACAAGCCGCGGATGCCCCCACGGCTGCACTTTCTGCGAGACCACAAGGTTCCACGGAAGACGGTGGAGAGCCCGCTCTCCCGGACTTGTGGCTGAAGATATCCGCCATCTTGTCAGCAGCCATGGCGCCGTGATAATTCAAATTGCCGATGATAATTTCATGGCAAGCCCGGAGCGTGCTCAAAGAATATGTGAGTCTCTCCGGGACGGGCCGCTGCCGCTTTTTTTCCTTTTTTCGGCACGTTCGGACGATATGCTGCGTCATCCTGAAATAATCGCGTCTCTTTCCACTGCCCGTTTTCTTCGAGCCACTATCGGGGTTGAAACGGTTAACCCCGAACTTGCGCAAAGCATACGTAAAACCATAACCTTCGAGCAGCATAAGAAAGCTTTCGCAGCGTTGAGGGAAGCAGGAATCTTCACTGTGGCTTCCTTTATTGTGGGCCTTCCCGGCGAAACGGAAGAGATGCGCTCCTGCTATTTGGACACGGCTGTGGATATCGGGGCGGACGCAGCGCGTTTTCTCCCCTTCCAGCCTCTCCCCGGCACCCCGATGGAAAGCGGAACCGGAGAACCCGAGCCTTTGTGCGCCGAATATGCGGTCAGGCTCACCCGGGAATTCGAACGCCATATCACCGTATTGAATAGATTGATTGAAGCATCAGAAAAACCTGATGTGAGGGGTATGCTTGCGAGGGCAAGTCTCCATAGGCGATTGAGGGAAAATATACTGGATGTTTGCAATGCCGCCATGGTTCAAAAAAAGCTGCTGGAACTGGAGTTTAATTCTTAGTACATGTTTTAGATTATTATACTTTCTCGGAGTGGAGGGCTGTAGGACATAATTAGTTCGTGTCCAGATTGCGCCAGTGCTATTCAAGTCTGTTTCACCTCAATAGTTTTGGAAAGGAAATAAATTTTACCGGATTAGCCGCCTTCGATTATGATTATTCCATTTACCACGGCAGGTTCGACAAATAGTCCTGAATCTCGATGGGCTTATCCATTTCCAAATACATCTGCCATTTTTATTTCGAGTTTAAAGTTATCCCTATACCAATTGACGAAGCTGTTCTCTCTGTTTTTGATTCTCCTTATCTGCCTTTGAGCATCGATATAATTAACGCAGTTCACCCAAAGTCTGCAAGGACACTTTCGTTCTTTGCATCCTGACATATTTAGGTTCTTATTATACCAGCAGAGTTGCTTGATTGAAGTATTGCATTGAATTCCTGTGGAAAGATATCCCTGTCATTCTGCATAATCCAGTCTGTTCTTATGCACATCATTATCGTATTGGGAATCCTTCTTTCTGCCTTGCATTTTTCCATCCATAATACTACTTCTTCCATATCCATCCTTTTCTGAATACGCGTTCTACAGCTATCCCGTGCTCCTCTATCATTATTATGATGACTCTCCATATTTATATGTTGCGGTCAGGTTGAACAAAAAAGTGATGATAAAATTGAAACCGATTTAATATATACTGGCATATGGAATAATTTGTTAAACCTGTTCCCCACTCAATTCTATCCCACAGCCCAGATTAGGTATATTTTTGCTCCGCCTTCGTATCACTTGCAATCATCCCGTCGCGCATGGTAATCACCCGTTGTGTCTGCGCCGAGACTGCGGTATCATGCGTCACAATAAGAATAGTCTGTCCTTTTTCAGCCAGTTCCTTCAGGAGAGCAACTATCATGTTCCGCGTCTTGGTATCAACTTCCCCCGTCGGCTCATCAGCCAGGATTATTGCAGGATAATTCGCCATGGCTCTTGCAATTGCCACGCGCTGCTGCTCACCTCCGGACAATTCCGAAGGCTTATGGTTCATCCTGTCGCGAAGCCCCATCTGGGTAAGAAGTTCAACAGCCCTTTCCTTTCGCCTGCCTTTTGGGACTCTTGCAAAACGCATCGCGATATCCACGTTTTCAAGAGCCGATAATGTGGGTATAAGATTGAAATGCTGGAACACGAAACCGATTTTCTCACGGCGGATTACAGGAGCTTCCCTGTCGCTTGCTTTTGTGACTTCAATGCCGTCTATGAAAACGCTGCCGCCTGTGGGTTTATCAAGAAGCCCTATCATTGAAAGGAATGTTGATTTCCCGCTGCCTGAAGGGCCGACAATGCTCATGAACTCACCTTTCTTAACGTCAAAGCTCACATCACTAAGGGCATGCACCGGGATTTTACCCTGCATATATGTTTTTGAAAGATTCCTTACGCGCAGGATGTGTTCGCTCTCATTCATATCGCAGCGCCTCCATCGGGCTCATCTTCGCTGCCCTGTAAGCAGGATATGTACCCGACAGCATCCCGAGCAGGGTCGCAAAGACAATAGCTATTGCAAGAAGCCGCGGGGTGATCGTAAAAAGTGTCGTGCCGCGGGAAGCAAGGAAATCATTCAAATAATACACAAGGACTTCGCCGCCTAAAATCCCGAATATGCCGCCTAGTATCCCCATAAGGGCAGCTTCCCCCATGGTCATGAAAAGAATATCTTTTGTTTCGGCGCCAAGAGCCTTCATAAGCCCGAATTCCTTCGTCCTCTCCGAAACCGACATCAGCATAGTATTCATGACGCTCAGGCCCCCGATTATGGCTGCAAGAACCGCCGCGCTTATGGTTATCAAACTGAAAACGATAAGTGACTGCTCTATCTGTCTCTTCAGCTCTGCCGGTGAAAAGGTCGTAACCTTTTCAACATTTAACGCTATCCTTTTTGATAGGTCTTCAGGGTCTGTGTTCGGGTCCGGGACAGCCAGGATCAAAGACACTGTATTTTCCTTTTTGTAGAATTTCTGGGCCCTGTCAAGGGGAACCGCCACGCTGTTGTCGAAAAAAGAGCCTGTGTATTCCAGGATACCCACTACAGTAAAATTCCTTTTATCGGTTATTGATGTGGTACGAAGCGCCCGTTTGCTTTTTATCTCGATCTCATCCCCGACATTAAGGTTGAATTCCCGCGCCACACTGCTTCCGACCACCGCCCTGTAACCATCTCCTGTGACAAGGAACCTGCCCTGGGTGAGTTTTGTATCTTTCAATGCAGACTCAAGTTTATCAGGAGGAATCCCGATGATTGTATCTCCCCCGAAAAAACCAAGACTTTCCGGGTCAAGAGGCGCCTGTAACATCGCGTATGCATCTGCAACTCCGGGAATCCTTTTAACTTCCCGTACCTTTGATTCGTTAAGACCGCCGCCAAAAAGCCCGCCTTCAGGCAGCACGCGGATCTTATCAGCAGTCAGGCTTATCGACCTGTCAAAAGTGATGTTAAAATGCTCCGACATCCCGCCCATTACGATGACCGCAAAAATCCCAAGTGCTATGCCAAATACCGTAAGCCCGGTCCTGAGCTTTCTCTGCGTGATGTTCTTGATGATAAGGTCAAACATCGGCAGCCTCACCGGATTCCGCTTCGGCGGCGGGAAACAAACAATAGCATTAATATCAAAATAATCGCTTCGAATCCCGGAGTACTTTTTGCTTCAGATTTTGAGGCATTTGTGTATTCAGGTATGCGAACCGCAGTTTCATATTTATCAACCGTAACATTTTCCTTATCGACTGCGAGTATTTCCACATCATAAGTCCCGGGCGCAAGCCCTTTCCATACCACGCCTGCCGTATCTTCTTTATTCGACGTCAGTATCTCTTCCACTTGCTGGCGGTAAACCTGGGTCACATTTGTTGTCCTGTTTGTTGCCGTTACAACTATGAACCCATCAAACGGTACCTGCGATTTGCCCCGAATTGTTACGCTTGCACCGTATTCATCAACCTGCACATCATCCGGGAGAATTTCGACATCCTTGGTGGCTTTGAAATATGCTATGTAGGTATTGACCAGCGGTTCGGCATAAAGCCTGTGAGTGAATATTTTTGCACGGACAACATAGGACTTATTGCTTGTAAGCAAAAACGGCCATTTCGTATCGATTTCAGTGTTGATTGTGAGCGATACATCATCTTTTGATTTGGAATAAACAATGTCATTGTTGTCCAGTAATTCGATTTTTATATCTGCGGCGCTCGGATTGAAAGGGCGGAGCAATAATTGCACTCCGCTGTTCGTGGGTGAGAAATCGACGACATGGAATCCGGGTAATGAGACCGTCCCGTATGAAACCTGATACGAATTGTTTGCTAAAAGTATGTTGTCACGGTAAATGCTCACCTTTGCGGTATAATAATCATACTGCGGCTTATTCTGCCATATTATGACCTTCGTTGCGGGCTTGCCTGATGTCATGTTAAAAGGAACTTCGTGTGATTCTACAAGTTTTCCGGCATAATAAAGTTCAAAGACAGCTTTTCCCTGGAAATCCTGAGTGGAATTAACAGTAACGTCGCTGCTTGTGAAATCGGAAAAAAAGTCCGATATTTCCACCTGGGCGGATGCTGAATTGGCGAGAATCAAAATAGAAACTACCAAAAATACAATTCTGGATATTATTTTTTGGGCGCTTAAATACATATTAATCTCTTTTTTCTTAAACATCTTATTTGTTTCTTTTTTATCTTGAAATGACAACATTTTATTTATTACTTCCGTATTTTCTCACATGCTCCCAGGCATTGTGATATTTCTCAAACTTTTTGCTTTTTGAATATATCGCCATATTTTCGCGCCCGAAAAGCTCCCTATCCTTCCCGACAGGGCAAACTTTGATACAGATGCCGCACGGTGACTTATATTCATCCCGAAGTTCCGCGCTCCTTATCGCACAGAGCTTCTTATCCACGGGCGGCGGGAAATCTCCTGTTTTTGGTATCGCGCCCACGGGACAGTTCTTCACGCAGAGAAGGCAATGTATGCACAGGTCTTTTGTTTTAATCCGGTCACCCTTAATTTTGGCTGTCGTGAATATGGAAGTAAACCTGACTCTTGGCCCGTATTCCGGCGTCAGGAGTACATTGTTGTGCCCGAATGAACCCAACCCCGCAAGATATGCCGCGTGTTTGTGTGAAAAAAAAGCAAATGGCTTATCGATCAGGATTTTTATATCGCCATAAGCATCCCGCGGCATGTAAATAGCGCCAAAGCCTTTTTCATTGAGGTAATTTGAAATTTCATATGCTTTTGAGTCCAGCATCGAATTCACTGTTTTATAAAGTTCATGGTAATATATCGACGGCGCTGTTTCCACAATGGGCAGGGATACAGGAAGCCCGATCACGATCACTGTTTTTGCTTCAGGATATATGGATTGCGGCCAGAATTCCTCCGGAATCCATGGCGAAAGAGAATTTGGCAGTTCTTTTGGCGGATGCTCCCATCTATCGACAGGAGCAAAACCTACCATGGGAATCCCAAGATTCCTGCATAATCTTAAAATCTCTTTTTTGAGGCTTTCAGGTTTCATCTTTTTTTAACTGGATAATGTACCAAAAATTACACCACATTTTTTAATCTTTTAGCGATTACTTTACCCAGTTCCCTGCAGGTTTCTATGCCCTCTGCCTCGGGTATGCGTTTTATCCGCAGGTCAGGCTCAATTACATCCATGCCATAGCTTTTCAGCATCTTACTTATTACTCCGGCAGCTTCCCCGCTCCAGCCGTATGAACCAAAAGCCGCTCCTATTTTCCCTTTGAGTTGGATTTTTGCCAGGCTTTCCACGAACCTGATGACTGTGGGCATACCCGCCCCTTTGTATGTGGGGGAACCTATGGCGATGGCATCCGCTTTTTCCACATCTTGTGCGGTTGCCTCATCCACTTTCCTGATAATAACCTCAATACCTGCGCCCTGTGCTCCTTCCTCTATGGCTTTTGCCATGATGCCGGTGTTGCCGAAGCCGGTGCCGTATATTACCGCAAGTTTCTTTGCCATTGTATCGCCTTTTCAGTCAACCTTCCTGAACATCTCTTTAGGGGCATTGCAGATGGGGCACTTTCCAGGCGCGCTCCCTTCCACCGTATTTCCGCAGATTGAACAGACATAATAATCAACCGCCTTGTTCTTGCCGAGGTTGTCAAGAGCCTGTTTGTAAAGACCTGCGTGGATTTTCTCGACTTTGTTTGCCACGTCAAAGCTGAGAATTGCGGCATCCTGGGCTTTCTCTTTTTTGGCCTGTTCTATGAAATCCGGGTACATTTCCCGGAATTCCGCTGTTTCTCCTTCAATAGCGCTTTTCAGGTTATCGGTGGTTTTCCCTACACCTCCCATCACGTGGAGGTGGTTAAGCGCATGGATTGTCTCGGCTGCGGCGGCTGCCCTGAAGAGCTTTGCCACCTGTTTGTAACCCTCCTGGTCTGCCTTTTCTGCAAAAGCAAGATATTTCCTGTTCGCCTGCGATTCTCCTGCGAAGGCTTCTTTTAAGTTGTCCTGTGTTGTCATATTTTTCATTACCCCGTGTTCAGTAATTTCCTGCTATGGCAGATATAAGTTCCTGTTGGATTTTGGGAGGAGTCAATGACCTTGGATTGAAATCCGAAAGGCATCGGCGCGAGTGCATGAAGGTATCTAATATTCGTTTGTTGTTCTGACTGTTAATGGAATAGAGTAGGCACAGAAATAGCTTGAGATAGTTCGTTATTTCGCTACGAAAATAATGCTTCAATACAAAAATACTTATGAAAATTAACGAGTTTGGCTTTTGAGTATATACAACTTGCATTCTTTTATAAACAGTTCTACAAAAGATATATATATAATGATAAACAAAAATATATTTTAGGAAAATAAAATTATTAGTCTTTAAGTTTAATTTAGAAAATAGCTAATAAAAAAAGTTTAGCAAATTATCGACACTTGTTCTAAGTTTGGAGTGGGAACGTGGAGTATAATGACATCGAAGATCTACTAAAAAAAGGAAAAGAGTATATTATCCTTAGAAAGTATGATAAATCCGTTGAGGCTTTTGATCATATTCTTAACATCGAACCCGACAATAAGGATGCACTTCAAGGGAATATTGCCTCGCTGCGATTGCTACATAGATTTGAAGAAGCAGACAAGCTAATACAGAAAGCTCTTAATCGACTTCCTGATAACCCCAAAATTCTGAATGAGCGAGGCTGGCTGTATTGTGACCAGAAAAAATATGATAAAGCGATTGATGCTTTTTCCCAAGTTCTTAAAATTGAATCCAACAATGAGAATGCACTTCTAGGGAAGATTGCTTCGCTTCGAGGTCAGACTCGTTTTGAAGAGGCCAACGGATTAATACAGGAAGCTCTCACTCGACTTCCCGATAACCCCAAAATCCTGAATGAGCGAGGTTGGGTGTATTGCGACCAGGAAAAATATGATAAAGCGATTGATGCTTTTGATCTCGTTCTTAACATAGAATCCGACAATGAGGATGCACTTCGAGGGAAAATTACTACACTTCGATTGCTACATAGGTTTGTAGAAGCAGACAAGCTAATACAGGAAGCTCTCACTCGACTTCCCGATAACCCCAAAATCCTTAATGAACGGGGTTGGTTGAATTGTGCCCAGAAAAAATATGATAAAGCGATTGATGCTTTTGATTATGTTCTTAATATCGAATTCAACAATGAGGACGCACTTCGAGGAAAGAGCACTACCCTTCGATTGCTACATAGATTTGAAGAAGATGACAAGCTAATACAGGAAGCTCTCACTCGACTTCCCGATAACCCCAAAATCCTCAACGAACGTGGTCGGCTGTACTACAAACAGCGGCAATATGACAAAGCAGTTGAAGCATTTGATAAGGTCCTTGCAAAGGAACCATATAATGAAAAGGCATTACTGTGGAAGATAGACGCACTTCAATTGCAACGTAGATTTGAAGAAGCAGACAGGCTAATACAGGAAGCTCTTAATCGACTTCCTAATAGCATCGAAATCCTTAAAGAACGCGGGCGGATGTATTATACCCAGAAAAAATATGATAAAGCGATTGAAACTTTTTCCCAAGTTCTTGACATCTACCCAAATAATGAGGATGCAGTTCAAGAGAAGATTGCCTCACTTCGCAGTCGGACTCGATTTGAAGAGGCAGACAAGTTAATACAGGAAGCTCTCACTCATTTTCCCGAAAGTGACAGAATCCATAATGAACGTGGTCGGCTGTATTATTATCAGAAAAAGTATGATAAAGCGGTTGAGGCTTTTGACGTTGTCTTGAAAATTGACGAAAAAAATGAATATGCACTTCAGTGGAAGATAGATACCCTTCGATTGCAGCATGAATTTGAGGCAGCCGACAAATTGATAGAGAAGGGACTAAAACTCTATCCAAAAAGTGTCAAAATCCTTAACGAACGCTGTAGACTACTCTATTGCCAGAAAAAATATGATAAAGCGATTGATGCATTTGATTATGTTCTTGACATCGACCCATATAATGAGGATGCACTCCAAGGGAAGATTGCATCTTTTCGCATGCAGAGGCGTTTTGATGACGCTTGCAAGTCGACCGCGGACGCACTAAAAAAACGTTCTGATAGTTTCAGAATTTTGACTGAAGCGGCTTTGCTTTATACAGATCAGGCTAAATTTATTAAAGCAAGAGAATATTTAGAAAGAGCAAATCGACTTGACCACGAAAACCTCTATTTAAGGAATGCTTTCGGATATTTTTATAGACGCCAAAATGATTGGATGAAGGCCAAAAAGGAGTTTGAATTTGTCCTTAAAAAAGATAGTAGTAACATTAATGGACTCGCAGGTCTTGGTGAATTCTACTTAAAAGATGATCGACCTAGAGAAGCTGAGGAAAGGTTCCATGATGGCTTAAAATTAAAAAAGAAGTGCCATATGCTTCTTACTAATTTAGCATGGGTGGAAGTTAGATATAGTGACGCCTATAAGAATCGCCACAAAATTGAAAAGTACCTCGGCGAAGCTGAAAAGTTATGTAGAGAGGCGCTGGATAACCATCCAAATTATATACCCGCTTTTGTATGCTTGGCTGCTATCGCATTCAAAAGAGGTAATATTAGTGAGTCAGAAGATTATCTACTTAAATCTATGAAATTAGGCCTAAAGGAAGGAACCTACCTTGGAGCATTATACATTCGAATAGGACGATATAAAGAAGCGGAAGATAATTTAAAAAAAGCACTTAAGATTAATGAACGCGATGTTCAAGCTCATATTGAATTGGGAAATCTCTACCTCGAAACTGAAAGAATCAATGAAGCCATTTTAGAATTCCGCCAAGCAAGGGCTATTGATCCAAATAACAATAAATCGCACAGAGCACTAGCTATAGGACTTATGCGGCATGGAGATTTTATCGAAGCAGAAAAAGTTCTAAGAGATGCCATTCAATCTTTGGATATGGCCAAGAGATGGCGACTTCATCTAACACTTTCTCAGT
This sequence comes from Candidatus Methanoperedens sp., assembly GCA_027460615.1. Classification (GTDB taxonomy): domain Archaea; phylum Halobacteriota; class Methanosarcinia; order Methanosarcinales; family Methanoperedenaceae; genus Methanoperedens. Next base: position 970 of record JAPZAO010000153.1, on the reverse strand, counting down.
TACTAACGCGCCTCGGTGAAGAGGATGATGAACGCCAGTTCTATGAAGAGGCTTTAAAAGAAGCAAATAAGGCGAAAAAACTTAGACCCGAACGTCCAGAACCTTATTTCTACAGTGGTATTGCCCGGTGTAAACTTAAGGATTATAATGGTGCACTTAAAGACTTTAAATCTTGCTCACGAAAGGATGAGAGACAATTTGAAGCTGAACGAAATGCAAGCATAATTGAATCTCAGATTCATGATACTAGACGCCAAGATTTCTATTGGGAACGTATTATTATTGGGCTCATAGCGTTAATATTATTGGCTTTTGTCTGGTATATTTATTTCACTGATACGGGCAAGGTCGCAGAAACGAATTTTATGGTCGTAACCATAATTCTACTTTTTTTTATTGGATTAGCAGGTTTCCTACCATCGTTACACCGTTTCAAGCTAGCTGGCATTGAAGCAGAAATGAGTCCGCCTAAGGATTTAATAATATCTGAAAAGAATTTAATTGAAATTGGATTCAGTAGTTTTGAACCTGCAGTTTGCTTTGAACGATTACCATAATTCCTTAAAGTGACTCTTTTGGCGTCATAGTGGTAATTCTGGTTCAAGATGTTCGAACGAATGCACGAAAAACCTATAGTCCGTAGTCACAAACCCCGTACTATGTACGAGGCTGTATATGGCGTTCTTAGGAATTTGGGTCAATAGGAAGGGACAGAGCATATGCATCTCATATTTCAAAAAATTCGGCACTGTCCTAATTTATACCGCATAATGAAAGGACAAAAAATCATCCCAACTCCAAATACCATTTGAGAGCGATTCAATCATAGCAGGTGTTAAACCATCGTGTATCTCATCCATAAAGTTCCAATGGAATTGAATAAGTTCTGTAGCATTTCTCAGTCGTGATTTCTTTTTGGAGAAACACTTTGTTTTTCTAACCAATCTTCCGACACGTTCTCTCATAATTC
>JAPZAO010000152.1 GCA_027460615.1 Candidatus Methanoperedens sp. | reverse complement strand
TCATCAACCTGCATTCCACAAATCGGGTCTATCTGCATTTTATCTTCTCCTTACTTTATTTACTTGAATTACCGTAGTATCAAAATGGACATATCAATTTATGTACTTTACGGTTAATGTAAAGTTATTCCCTCAAACTTCATTAGTTCCGTTATCTAAATGCGCAAACTAATTAAATAAGGAGATACAAAAAAGAAAATGGATAGAGAAGTGAACGATGTTTATAAGTGAATTGTCTATAAATGAATTGATGCTTGTAGTATTCCTTATCAACCTGCCATTTGGTTATGTGAGGGGTAATGCAGCCAGGTTCTCAAAAAAATGGATGATGGCAGTGCATATCCCGGTGCCGTTTGTGTTCTTATTAAGGATTTTTTCAGGCTTGGGCCTGGCTGCTATACCATTGCTTGTGATATCAGACATCGCCGGGCAAATTGCAGGCGGAAAGCTCAGGAAGCGCATGTGAAAAGGGTTTATTAGAGCAGTTTTGAATCCATTGCAATTTAAGCTCATATTTAAATAAAACCCCCACCTAAAAGCAGAATAACAAATATCTGCGTTTATCCGTTTAATTTGCGGTTTAATCCTAATTGTGAAACTTTATGAGCAAAATCTTCGAAATCACCCATCGCGACTGCGCCGCCAGGATTGGCAAACTGGTTCTGGAAAATGAGCTTTCAACCCCCACCGTTATAAATATTCATGAAAAAGATAGCCCCATAATTGATTCCGGCTCTCTCTGGAAAAGGACTGCGCCCCCCGAACCTGATGCCAAAAAAATAGTCATCCTCCCTCATAAATCACTGCCCCTCTATACAAGAGAGGAAATCATAAAAGAGCTTCAGGAGGAAGTAAAACCCACATCAGATTTTGCTCACACAGGCGCTGTCATCCATCCATTTGCCCGTGAATACCCGGAATCAGAGTTATACGTCCTCGGCGCCGCAAAGCAGCTTGAGAACAGGGCGCGCGAACTCGTGGAATCCATAATAAGGCTCAAGGAGAACACCCGCGCCGACTCGCTCCTATACGCGCCAGCCCTCGCCACGCCTGAGAATCTTTCTATGCTTGTCTATCTGGGCGTGGATATAGTGGATGAGACTTTAGCGATAATCAAAGCGTACCAGGACATTTATCTCACAAACTCGGGCGAACATCACCTCGACAGGCTGCATGAATTCCCTTGCGCCTGTTCCGTATGTCTTGCGAATACCCCGACTGAACTGATTAAAAAACCCAAAAAGGAGCGCGCTGAATTTCTGTCTTCACATAACTCTTTAAAACTTGCAGAGGAATTGCGCGCCGTCCGCGAGCACATGAGAGCCGGTCATCTTCGCGAGTACATGGAACGCCAGTGCAGGGCGCGCCCGTGGCTTACCGCGGCACTTCGACTTATCGATGCCCAGTACGAGTTCCTCGAAAAAAGGACTCCGGTTTTCAGGGCGGGTACGCTCTATGCCAATACATCAGAATCGCTAAACCGGGTGGAAATCAGGAGGTTTGCGCAGAGGGTCGTGGAACGCTACTCAGCGCCTGAGCTTGATACCCTCGTGCTTCTCCCGTGTTCTGCAAAAAAACCTTATTCGATATCACTTTCCCACCAGAAATTCATCAATGCCCTGGGAAAGTACCGAAAATTTGTCCATGAGGTGATAATCACTTCCCCGATGGGTGTAGTCCCGCGCGAACTTGAATTAATGTACCCGGCTGCGCATTACGATACTCCTGTAACAGGTCACTGGGACCTTGAGGAAAGAGCATGGGTAGGGGGCTGCCTGCGCTCGTATCTTGAGAAGAACAAATACAAGAACATTATCGCGCATGTGCACGGTGCATACAGGGAAATATGCGAATCAGTGGAAAGCGAGATCGGGCTTGGGTTTATCTATACAGCCGATGAAGGTGTCACTTCAAACACATCCCTTGACAAACTGAGAGATGCAGTTTCAGGGCTTGAACACACAAAAAAGCGCGGGAACGAGAAAGCAAACCTAGACGTTATCCGCGCGACCGCTGACTACCAGTTCGGGCGCGGCGCCGGGAATATGCTTGTCATGGATGGCGCCAGTGTAAGAGCGCCATATCCAAAGTTCCAGTTATTCGAAGGAAAACAGCAGCTTGCAACTTTAATCCCGCAGTACGGGACGGTTGCCCTGACAGTAGAGGGTGGAATGCGGCTTCGGGACTATCCCTTCTATAAGGTGAAGATAGGCGATTTCTCTCCGCACAGCAGTATCCTTGCGCCGGGTGTACTTGATGCTGACCCGCAAATCCGCCCCAATGATGAGGTTATTGTTGAAGGTGAGACGTTCTTGGGTGTGGGGCGTGCGCTGATGAGCGGCTGGGAGATGAAAGGGTGCGGGAAGGGTGTTGCTGTGGAGCTTCGGCATTCGATGAAGATTGACGCTGAACGTTAGTATTTTGGGTGGTGCAAAAGCTGCTGGCTAACACCCTGGTAAATAAAAAAAAAGACTGCGAGCGCCATATCAGCGCCCGTTTTATGTTAATTAAAATCTCTTCGGTCTATGGTTCTGGTAGCATTCCCTGCAGTATACCGGTCTGTCACCGGATGGCTTGAAGGGTACTTCAGTTTCCTGTTTGCAGTCAGCGCATGTTGCTTTGAACATTTCTCTCGGACCCATGTGCTGATCTCTCGGACCACTTGGTCTGAAACCGCCGCCGCGGTCATTTCTTTCAAAATTCATATATATATCTCCGTTGATTTATTTCTTTTAGTTCTTTGGCGCAAGTGCTGCAATTGCAAATTTTCGCATTACTCGCTCAATCTTAATCGTTACCTGGTCTCCGACCTTCGTACCAGGCACGAAAATCACTAAACCTTGAATATGTGCTATTCCATCTCCTTCCCTTGCAATGCCGTCAATAGTTACATCGTGGACATCACCTGTTGAGACAGGAGAATTTACATCTTGTTCTAACAAATTTTTACCTCTGTTTATTTATTCAATATATCTAAAAAAGCACAAACAGATGGTCAATTCCAAAATCTATAAGTTACTAATTAGCTAACTGACAGGATGTTAATGCGCCTTGTTCATATATAAACGCTTTGTACAGCAGTCCATACCTTTGTCAGGCATATCTTCCCCTTGATTCGATTTCCGCCACTCTCTCAAAGACTTTCCCTGCATTCTGGAAAGTCATCGCATATCCTTTCTTGAAAGCTTCTATGAGCCCTTCATGGTTCTCATGCGTGCTCTCAAACGTCTGGAAAAGAACATGTATATCCACGCCACGCGCTTCCAGCGTCTTATCAAGATAGGCAAGACCAAAGTCTATGAGATACAGCTTTCCATCTCTTAGCAGAATATTCGATGTAGTAAGGTCGCCGTGGATAATCCCGCATGTATGAAGCCTCCCGATAAGCTCCCCGGTTTCTTCTGAAAGCGAGGGGTTCACTATATTTTTAAGCGCCGTTCCCTCGATATACTCCATCCGGATTTCAAAATCTGTAACATCCCTGATTATCGGCGTGGTGACACCGCATCTTCGCGCTTCGGAAATCAGCCTTGCCTCGGTTTTTGTCCTCTCCCTCCTGATATTCTCATCGATTTCTTTCAACCTGTAGCGCTTCTCTATCCTTGTCTTGATTATCGTATTTCCTTCAAGCGCTATTATCGCCTCGGCGCCGCTAGCTATTATCGTTTCAGAAGTGGCATTGCTCATCGCCACGTCACCACCGCATCGTCAGGCCTGTAGTTCGGATTAACCTTAGAATCCTCAATAGCCGTCCTGTATCCTGATTTATACATCAAAAGACCAAGATACGCTATCATGGCGCCGTTGTCACCCATAAATCTCTTTTCAGGAACATAGAACTCGATTCCCCTGTCCTCGCACATAATCTTAAGCATCTCGCGAAGACGCGAATTTGCGCCAACGCCGCCCGCAAGAAGAACTTCTTGTTTCCCGGTATGCGCAACCGCGCGTTCCGTCACTTCCACGAGCATCGCAAAAGCTGTTTCCTGGAATGAATGGCAGACATCCGGCAATGCGGTGTTTTTTACCGATTCCTGGGCTGCTGTTGTCAATCCGGAAAAAGAAAAATCCATGCCTTTTACGGTGTAGGGCAGCGGAATGTATTTTGTTGCAGTTCTGGCAAGCTCCTCGACTTTCGGGCCACCGGGATGCGGCAATCCTACCGAGCGTGCGAATTTGTCAAGGGCATTCCCAATCCCGATATCAAGCGTCTCCCCGAATACCCTGTAATGACCTTTCCTGTACGCCAGCACCTGAGAATTTGCGCCGCTGACATAAAGCGTTACAGGGTCTTTCGCAGGTGTTTTCCACCTTCCCACCTCGATATGTGCGATGCAGTGATTGACCCCGATGAGTGGGACGCCAAGCGATAATGCAAGCGCCCTTGCAGCCGTAGCGACAGTGCGAAGACACGGTCCGAGCCCAGGTCCCTGGGAAAAAGCCACCGCGCTTATCTCACCCTTGCCTTTTTTCAGGGTTTCCCTTACCACTTCGGCGATGTGGTTTGCATGATGCTGGGCTGCTTCACGCGGATGGATGCCGCCTGTTTTTGGCATGTATGTGGCTGTGGTTTCCGCAATCACATTATCCTCATCTACAATCGCAGCGCTCAGGTTCCATGCAGTTCCCTCGATGCCCAGGATTGAAATTTTTGACATGATTATTTGCAAATGACTTCATTAAATTGATTTCTAAAATAAGTATCGCAAAATTTTAAAAACTTTTTTGATTTTATTATATCAGTAACCTTTACATAGAACGGAAACAATAAAGACGAATGATGAGGTGTTATACTGAAGAAGCGAGAAAGTAGCAGCCAGCAGCCTGAAGAATTTACCAGGGTTCGTATTCCGCAAAAAAAGGCGAACGAACTACTGGGCACTGTAGAGAGTTTGCTGGGGGCAAATAAGCTCAGGGTCAGGTGCATGGATGGGGTGGTGAGACTCGCTCGAATTCCGGGGAAAATGAAAAAAAATGTGTGGATCAGTGAAGGGGATGTCGTTATTCTGGTCCCATGGTCTTTCCAGAATGAAAAAGCCGATATCATCTGGAAATATAGCGGTCCTCAAGTGAACTGGCTTGAGCGAAAGGGATTTTTGAAAAGTTAAGTTAATAGTATGCCCAGGGATAAGAAGCTTCAACGGATGGATGACAAAATCGATGAATTCCGCACGCGTATCAAGGATTCTGACCTGAGACAGGTTTTTGACGATGTTTTTGATAATGCCACGTTGATGGCTCTTTATGAACTTGCAAGAAAAGGTTACATCGATGCGATAGGCGGGTCATTCAGCACAGGAAAAGAAGCAAATCTTTTCCATGCCGTGTCGAAAAAAGATGTTACTTCTGAAATCGCTATAAAAATATACCTTATTTCCACTGCAAATTTTAATGCAATGAAAGATTATATCCTTGGAGACCCGCGGTTTGTAGGGATTAAACACAGCAGGAAAGATATAATTCTTGCATGGACTAAAAAAGAATATAAGAACCTGAAACGGGCTGAAGAAGCGGGCGTGCGGGTTCCAAAACCCTATATTACTAAAAGGAACATCCTGTTGATGGAGTTCATCGGGAAGGACGGCGTCCCGATGCCTCAATTAAAGGATGTAAAACTGACCCTTGAGGAAGCGGAGCATATTTTTAAGAAGATTGTCGAATATATGGGCCTCCTGTATTCCAAAGCAAAACTTGTTCATGCCGACCTAAGCGAATATAATATACTGGTTGACATGAATAATATGGAGCCTGTGATAATAGATATGGGCCAGTCGGTCACAACCGACCATTACCATGCTGATATGTATTTGCGGCGCGATGTTACCAATATTGCAAGGTTTTTTAAAAAATTGAAGATTCCGGTAAATGAAGATGAGATGATTTCAATAATAAAAAGTAATAAAGAGGATGAAAAATGACAGAACATATTAAAATTCCACTTGAGAGGGTGGCGGTTCTTGTTGGCCCGAAAGGGAGCATTAAACAATTGATTGAAGAAAAATCAACTGCAGCGCTAAATATCGATAGCCAGAGCGGGGATGTCGAAATAGGTGATCCCAAGGACGCTATCAAAGGATTGAGGACAAAAGAAGTAGTCCACGCTATAGCGCGCGGTTTCAGCCCTGAAAAAGCCCTTAAGCTGTTCGATGAAGAGCTTCTGTTGTTCGAGACGATGGACCTTTCAAATATTGCAAGAACAGAAAAAGACCTTCAGCGCATAAAAGGAAGAATCATAGGTAAAGGCGGGAAATCACGCGAGGTTTTTGAGAGCCTTACCAATGTGCATATCTCGGTTTATGGAAAAACAGTGAGCATAATAGGATATCCTGAACAAAATGCGGTGGCAAGAGCGGGCATTGATATGCTCCTTGCAGGCTCAGCCCATGGACCTGTTTATAGTTTCCTTGAGAAGAAGAAAAGCGAATTGAAACGCGCTGAGCTTGGTTTATAGCTTTTGTACAGGCAAAAAATAAGGCAAGCATTAGAAAGGATGTAACCGTTCATAGCTTGAGACACAGTTTTTCTACACACCTTCTTGAATGCAGAACTGATTTACGCTATATTCAGGAACTACTTGGTCATAAAAATTCAAAAACAACAGAGATATACACCCATGTAAGCAACAAAGGTTGTGGGGGCTGTGGGGAAGATTATAAGTTCTTTGGATACTAAAGACCTAAAGAAATAAAGGTGTAACGTGGAAGCTGGAAAACGAAGTATTAATGACATTTTTAACGGTAACAAGATTTTAGAAATTCCCTTTTTTCAACGAGCGTACATTTGGAACGAATCACAATGGGAACGATTTTTAACTGATATGGAATATGTTTCTATTAACAACAAACCTTACTTTCTGGGCTCAATTATATTAAAACAGCAATTGACTAATTCACAACAAAGCGTTGGAGACAAAAGAACTCTGATTGATGGACAGCAGCGATTAACAACTTTAAATATTTTTTTTAAAGTATTGAGTTTAAAAACAAACAATCAATACTTTTCCAACATATTCAGACTTCCAATGAAAGAAAATGAAATCGCTTTGCTTCACAATCGTAATGACATAAATGCTTTCAATAGTGTTTTAAACTTAACAGAAGAAAAAAAATTAACAGATGATGACAATGTAACAAAAGCGTATAATTACTTCTCAGAAAAGATTGACATTTCAAAACTCAATTTTCAAAATATTTTGACTAACATAATGTTCGTCGGTATTGACCTTGGATTTGATGATGACGAGCAACAAATATTTGATACAACTAACTCTTTAGGTGTTGATCTCACAACAGCTGACTTACTAAAAAATTATTTATTTGGTAGAAATGAAATACAACTATACATTGACCATTGGCAAAATGTATTTGAAATAGATAAGGAGACAAAGGATTATTGGGACACAGAAATTACGGCAGGTAGGTTAAGGAGAGATTTCATTGATTTATTCTTTTATTCTTTCTTACAAATTAAAATTCAAGACAGCAAATTAAATGTAAAAGCAGAGGATAAGGATGAATTTACAAAAATGGTAGGGCTCTTTAACTCATATAAGATATTTATCAAAAATTATAACATAGATAAATTTAAACTTATTGCAGAAATAAAGGAATACGCTAAAGTGTTTCAAGAATATTTTGACAATGAGATTATTGACAGCGAACTGACTGCAAATAGTGGTATTGAACGAATAAATGCAATAATATGGGGACTGGAAAATACAACATTGATACCTTACGTTCTTTTCGTTCTTAAAAATGTTGTTAACACACAAGAACAAAACAAGATATTTGAATATCTTGAAACATATATTATGCGAAGAATGGTTTGCCACGAAAACACTAAGAACTACAATCAACTATTCTCAGAGAGGTTAATATCAAATAATATATTATCAAAACACGAATTAAAATTATATATAGATAGCAAATCAGACAAAGTAAACCATATGCCTTCTGACAGCGAACTTAAAGAAGGTTTTAATAATTCTAAACTTGTCAACAATCAATCGGTTGGTATTTTGTATTTCATTGAAACTAAAATCCGCGACAAGCAAAAGCATTCTACTTCCCTTTTGGGGCTTGACCGTTATAGCCTAGAACATATTATGCCCAAGAAATGGGAAAACAATTGGGGCAAACTTTCAAATGAACAAGACAAGATTAATAGAAACAGAAAACTTCTTACTCTTGGCAACTTGACAATAATTACGGCATCCTTAAACTCATCAATAAAGAATGGAAACTGGGATACAAAACGAAATGGAAAAGGAACTAAAAAAGGACTGAACCAATACGCAACTGGGTTAGATACATTCAGTCAATACTTGACATTACCAGATTGGAACGAACAAACAATTACAAATCGAGCAGACTTCCTTTATAACGAAGCAGTAAAAATATGGAAGGACTAAAAAGCACAGCCGCCAACACGGGCTTGCTGCAATGGCGGGTGACGAATAAATTTGTAGGACTGTGCTTTCTATTTACTTTTCTGTGGAGCGACAGTGACGATCGTTTAATGACCGGCTGACACAAGCCCACAAACCGTTATATGAAAATTCTGCCCTTCGCCAAATTTAATAGATTTCAATACTCTTTTATTATCTCATAATTCGTCGTTCTTTCGATTGGAACCCTGCCTGCATTTCTTATTAATCGTATCAGCCTCTCTTTCGGCATATACTCCGGCGTTGCGCCGCCGGCAGCATGCGTGATGCGTTCTTCCATGACAGTGCCGTCGATATCGTTTGCGCCATAGTGCAGCGCCACCTGCGCAAGTTTCTCGCCGACCATGACCCAGTAAGTCTTGATATTGTTTATATAGCCGTTTAATAACAGGCGTGAGACTGCAATTATTTTAAGGTCGTCAAAACCTGTTGGGCCGTATCGCACCAACCCGTTTTTTTGAAGCTCGGTGTTATCAGGGTGAAATTTCAGGGGGATGAACGCCTGGAACCCACCGGTTTTTCCCTGCAATTTTCTTATCCTGAGAATATGGTCTACAATGTCGGAATGCGTCTCGATATGCCCGTAAAGCATCGTAGCATTGCTTTTTATTCCGAGGCTGTGGGCGGTTTCCATGACCTTGAGCCATTGTTCGCCTGTTATTTTATCAGGGCAGACTTTTTTGCGCGTCTCTTCATTGAATATCTCGCCGCCGCCGCCTGGAAGACCGGTAAGTCCCGCTTTCTTAAGACGCAGGAGTACTTCCCGGACGCTCATACCCGAAGTCTTCGCAAGATGGGCAATTTCAACAGCCGTAAATGCTTTGAGGGACATGGCGGGATACTTTTCATGAAGTTTGCTGAGTATTTCTTCGTAATATTCAAATGGAAGCGCGGGATTGAGCGAACCCACGATATGCAGCTCAGTGGCGCCCATATTCGAGGCTTTTTCCGCTTTTTCCAGCACCTCATCGACAGTAAGGGTGAAAGCTCCTTCTTGTCCTTCTTCCCTGAAATAAGCACAGAACCTGCATTTCGAGGTGCAGACGTTGGTGTAGTTTATGTGGCAGTTGGTCACGAACATGACACCATCGCCAACGGTTTTTTGCCTTACATTATCCGCAAGCGCTCCGATAAGAGGGAGGTTTTTTGACTCCATGAGGAGCATCCCGTCTTCAAAATCCAGTTCTTCTGAAGCCTGTATTTTTTCTATTATTCCAGAGAGTTCATCCATCTGAGCTTTCTTTATAAACAGATAGTAAATAAGGGCATCGTTTCCTTACCAATAATTAAGGAGGATTTCGATTAACTTGTAATTATCCCTGATTTTTGGGAGATATTTATCTAATTGGAAATCCCTGTTATATTTATGATAAGTCTTAGGAGGGTATTTTTCCCTTTAAAAAGCAATATCGGATGGTTTCAGAGTTCTAATCTTCAAAAGGATATGACCAACAGGGTGAAATTGGCTCTTCTTCTGTATGATGAATTGATAATAGAAGATGGAACTTTTGAGGGACAAGTTTTGGAACGTGGTGGATCCAATTTTTATCATCCTCCTGGGTCCTTGCCGCCAGAATCCCGAAATATTGAATATGAAAGAGATATCAAGCCCACTAAATATGCTTTATCTCTGAGTGAAGAAGGATCATCTACTTATCATACTTTTTTGCATGGCAATACGATTGAACGATTCAAAATAGATTATTATAACATCTTCAAAGAAATAGATGTCGAATCTTATGATTTCATTGAATTTGGAGTGATTGATAAGACAAACATCCCTAAAGAGGCAGAGACTTTAATTAAACAAACTAATTGGCATGATGAAATGTCCTTTAAAGATTTTGAGGAGAATAAATTCTTAAGAAATCTTGTTATTAACAATTTAAATTACGATCTTGTAACTTCAATCCTTCTTGAATCAGCTATAATTCTTGATCCAAAACACCAAGAATTGTTACGTCAAAAATGCAAGATACCCGGTGATGTTCTAAAATTTTTACCATCTAAAGAAGATGAGGTTATAAAAAACCTTTTAACCATATCGGTTCCTAATTTTGAAGAGTTATCACTCCAATCTGTATTGGATCTACGTGAGGATGAATTATGGAAGGATTTCCGCAAATTTGTGGGTTGCATTTCAAATAATATCACAGAAAATCCTGAAATACTACTAGACTCTGAAGAACTTCAATCTCAAGTGAAAACTGCTATCATTCAAGAGCTAATGAAAGATTTAAAAAAGAGATACCCAAGTGGTAACGATTTGGCAATAGATCTTGCCTTGGGAGCTACATCATTAATTCCTGGATTCGGTATATTACCAACAACTGTAAGCGCAGGTAATTCAATAAGAAAATATTTGCAACAAAGAAGCGGCTGGTTTGCATTTTTAATGAAGATGAATATATGCAATTGTCACAATTAAGCCTAACAACTTTCTATGTTGAGCATCTCTTGTCATGCAGGCTTCATTGAGGGCAAGGCTGAGAGACTTTTCATCCTGTCATATTCTTTTTTCAGCGCCATCGCATCAGCTTCAAGATTCGGGCTTTCACTGATAACCATCCCCTTTATATTAAAATCTGAAAACGCCTGCGCAAGCTCTTTATATTTGAAATCCGATTCAGAAAATACAAGATGTTTTTTCTCGCCTTTATCCGTGTATTCTATCCCTGAAACATGTATATGCATATTGTCAAGCCCAAAACGCCCAAGCCTGTCCTCCACTCTCGAAAAAACCATGCCGAATTCCTCCCTTGAATTATATTTCCCGGTCAAAGCATGGAGATGGGAGAAATCAATACATGGCAAAACCCCATCCACTTCAGTAATTCCAAGCACTTC
>JAPZAO010000151.1 GCA_027460615.1 Candidatus Methanoperedens sp. | reverse complement strand
ATATGAGTTTTCTCTGGTCTTCATCCGGGAAAGGAAAATCAATCACAAATTGCATCCTTCTTAAGAAGGCATCATCTATGTTTTTGCTGAGATTGGTGGCAAGTATGACGACGCCCTCATACTCTTCCATTTTCTGGAGCAAATACCCGATTTCTATGTTGGCATACCTGTCGTGGGCGTCTTTGACCTCGGAGCGTTTTCCGAACAATGCATCCGCCTCGTCAAAGAACAGGATGGCGTTACTGGTTTCTGCCTCTTTGAATATCTTGCTCAGGTTTTTTTCCGTTTCGCCGATATATTTGCTGACCACGTTAGATAAGTCGATTTTATACACATCCAGTCCCGCATCGTGGGCGATAATTTCAACAGACATTGTTTTCCCGGTACCGGATGGCCCCGAGAAAAGGGCATTCAGCCCCTTTCCCAATGAGAATTTCTTATCAAAACCCCAGTCTATATAGACGATTCCCCTGTATTTGATATACCCTGATATTTCCTTTAACTGTTTTTTTATGTCGTGGGGGAGGACTATATCGTCCCAGGTATAGTGGGGTTCGATTTTCCTGGAATAAGCGGCGAGGTTCCTGTTGGACTGCGCCTTGCATCCCATGTTAAGAACTTCCATTGATAATTTAGAATTTCCGGGGTTTTTTGCAACCAGAATATTTTGCGCCGTGGAAATGGCATCCTTTATCTGGCCCCCGCTGAGATTGAATTTACCTGCAAGGGCATGAATATCCACATCATCATGGGCGTTGCCATTCAATTGTGATTCCCACAGGCGCTTACGAAGCAAAAGGGACGGGGAGGGAAATGCCTGGCTTATAAAGCTATGATTTTTTAAAACCCCGGCAGGCTCCCAGTATTGCTCACCTGACAGGAAAATCAAATTCGGAAACTGGTCTAATTCCATTAGTATCCCGGTAGCTCCCATATTCTCGTCTTTCAGAAGGGTATCAAATCCTTCAAAATAAATTGAAGAATTCTGCAATAATGCTTCGCGAAGTACAGGTTTTAAATTCTCCAGATTTTGCTCTTTCATCAAAGCTTTTGAATTCACAACGAGCATTGACATTCCCAGTTCATTGCATACGGCTTCAGCAGCCATCTTCTTTCCAGACCCGTATGGGCCGTAAAAAAAGAACATCGGGACTTTGACAATTGAATGATTATTTATCAGATTCCTGAATGTAGTTATCGTGTCCTCAGGCAGTATAAGATCCCGGAAGGATTTTTGCGGTTTTAGTATTGCCGAGAAATTCCGGATCTTCCGGTCTATCGAATTATCCCCGAAGAGATAGTTTATTACCCTGTCATCGACTTTAAGAAATTTCGATAAAAGGGGTACCTGTTCTTCCCCTATCAGATATAAAAGCCTGTTCCTGATAAGGGGGGCATCGTGCGAAAATATATCTCTTGCCCAGAGTCTTTCTTCAGTCGAACTGCATAGAAGTCTTATCACAAGGTCAACACTTGGCCGCTTCCTGGTCACGTCGTTCTGGAAATAGGAATACAGCTTTTCATACCGCATGTCAAGTTCAGGCGCGAGGCAGACCAGCAGCGCATCGACCTCAAACGGCTGCATATGAAAAAGCTCGGATAAGATATGAAGGCGCAATTCCTTTCCCTGCTTTATGCTTTCGGCTTTTTTTGTATTTATTTCCCCGGTTATTTTTTCAATTTTTGCATGTTCCAGAACTGAACGGGCATAAGCCTTAGATTCAAAGAGAGGGGTTTTTAGAATCGCATTTATTTCGTCTTCCGAGATATACAAACCCTGGAACTCCTGTGAACTCCCAACGTGGTCAGCCTTTGATTTTTCATGATACAGGCGGATTATTGTATCAATCCGGTTGAGTTCTTCAAGAATATGTTCAAGATTGTTTTTGTATATTGCCATAATGCTGATACCACAGGATTAAAATAACGACAGCTCTGCTTTTTGATGCTTAATTCAATTTTTGCAACTGCTGTTAAAAATAAAAATTACCGTGTAAAGAGTACTCTATTCGGAGAGGTTTCATTGCCCAATTGCTCACCCCAAAATTCAATATGCCATTATGTGAAATGTAAATATGGGTATTTATGTGTTTCGAATTATCATTATTGGAACTTTTCAAAACATCGTTATGCAAGAATGCAAACACTACTGGTAGATGGGATAGGAAATTAGGGCAACCTCAACAATAATCGTTTTCTTTATAAGAGAATAGGCCCCATCCCTCCCAACATGTTCGATCGCCCTGAAAAGTTTTCCAGTTTTGTCCAGAAGATTTCTTTCTATTACAAAATAGTCCTTTTCCCGCCTGGCTGTTGCCTTTTCTAAATTCATGAGTACACCGTATTCTTCAGTATATTCCCCCGGACGGGGTGTATCTACAGCAACAGCAGGTTCTATATAATGGATTTCCGGGAAAAGATAGTGCGTCTCAATGGAAGTGAAAAGCCTGACAAATTCAAGAGCTTCGTCAGGTTTTTCAATGGAAACATATCTTTTCAAGTCAGAAACGCTTGAAATCTCAGCTTTATTTTTTCCTTTGACTGCAATCAATCGCAGATATGCTTTAACGGGCAATCCTGTGAGACCCCGCCCGCCTTTATAGAAATCATACCCTTTTGTGCTAAAGGAAACCCGGATCGGTTCCTTCTCAAGGATCCATATGTCTTCCATTTGATCCTTTTCAGTATGACGGGCAGGGTGGTGCCGCTTTAGGGGCCTTAGCGCAATAACTCTTAGCGAGCGAAGCATATTTTGTCCGATAATCATCTATGTCTTTGCAGCAATCCGTATCCTTCCCTGCACCTGAACAGTCCTTGGTTTTTGCCAGGGCGTCGGCGCATGTTACATCATTTGTATAAGCATGACATTCGGTTATGGCTTCGATTTTAGATAACCATTCATTATATTTTTTTGCAAGTTCCGATTTTTTGGCTCCAGGCGCATTCCATGCAACAGATAATGACTTGCAGCATCCCCAGCCGGTAACATCATCGACATGCTTTTGTTCATGTTGTTGTGTGCAATCTTTAGTGCAACAGGTGTTATTGTTTGACATGATTTTGAATTCACCTTTGACCGGGTCACAATTCGAGTCTCCGCCCCCATTTTGGCATGTACCGCTTCCCGCTAACAAGGCCCTCAGTCCATCTGACGAATATTCAATTCCCTCTTCTTCATCAGATGGTATTTGATTCAATATGTGCATCTGAAAATTGGGGTCTGCCTGTACCTGCCGGGCTTTTGCATGTTGAAGACTATCCGTTTCATGCTGCAAATTCAGCCGTTCATTCCTGCGTCTGGCGCATTCCCCGGTTTTAGGCATAAGAGCTCCTGAACCGAAAAGCCTCTGAACTGCCTGATTCCCCACGGTTTGCTGAAGGAACATAATCCGTTCAACAGGCGATTCCGTGTGTCGACTGACATTTCGTTTCAGTGATTCCATATCCTTCTGTTCCTGTTTTTTTATTGCTAACTTTAATCTTTCACACATTTGTTATCTCCTCGCATTTATAGAAAATCAGTGATTTTTTTCATCAATTGCTTCCCTCTTAAATTTTGTCGCTGGGCAGGAATAAATCTTGTCATTGCTATGACCGGTCTGTTCTTTCAATTCAGGATTTAATATTTTTTTATTATAGTCCAGCCAAACGTGCCATTTCTCATTATCCTGACAATCAAATCCCCTGCATGGAACGGGACGATGATCACGCACCGTGCACTTGTAAGTTTTCATATCGAGATGAGAACAATAACCATCCGGATTATGAGCTATCAGGTAAGGCCTGCCGAATTCCCATCTGATGATGCCCTCCTCCACATCCTGTTTTGACAGCGCGAAAGGGAATTTGCAGCATATCGACTTGCAGAGATGCAGCCTGCTCAGGCAATCTACATTTGCCTCATGTTCGAAGGTGTACTTGTCCTCTTCAGGGTCTTGATACAGTAACCCAATGCCGCTTTCGATGAAGGCTTTCACAAGCCGCTCTGCCACCTGTTTTTTCTTCTCGTCCAGTTCATCGATTGAGATCAGTCCTTTTTCATTGAGAAGTTCTACCAGTGCATACAGGAACGAAGTTGCTTCAAGTGTTTTCACGGTATTGGCATTGATCCTTGTGTGGTTGTAGAGAAGGCCCTTCGCTATATCTTTCATTAATTCCTGGGTACCGTTTTGATTTTCCTTTTGCATAATTCCTTTATTCCACTCCATATTTGGTAGCGAGTTTGAACTCTAGTTTTCCTGCGATGGGCAATCGAACCACCGCAGCGAGCGGCTTCAAAACTCCCACTATGGCGTCGGCGCCCTTTGCCTTCAGCGCCTGGCGAACGTAGCCTGACAACGCTATAATGCGGCACGCATCAGAAACCACCCCCGCAAGCTCGTTTGCCCCGAGATTCCGTTTTCTTACAACCTCCAATGCTCTCGCATTCCTCGTCAACCGGGCAAGCTCAAGTGCAGTTATCAACGCAAGCCCGGGCTCGCACTCCGCGAGGAAGTCGTCAGTCGCCAGTCGCTCCATCGTTTCGATCGCCGCTTGATGCGTTGCCTCCTCAGAGCGCACCAGCACACTCGTGACACCAATACATGTCCATAGTGTCTGCACAGTCGAATTGCGGCGATTCACCCACTCATCTACCGGAACACTCCAGATTATCGCCTCCAGGTAGTTCCGCGCTAAACGGCGCACTTCGGGGTCATGATGAGCGAGCGCCGCCATTACTTGCTCTTGTGTTGGGGCACCCTTCCCGCGCCCTTGCCTGATCTCCACATCCCACAGATGTAAGGCACCTGCCGGTACGGAACGCACCTCATCTGAAACCAGATTTACCGCTGTCACGAAAACCTCACCATTCCTCACCTGCGCAAAAAACGTCTTTGTGGGATTGGCGGCACAGCACATATTTAGAAGGTCTTGTACTGTATACGTCCCGGCAGGAACGTCCACGGCATAGTTGAACGTATTTCGGAACAAGGAGCCCCACTGTTTTACATTAATTCCGGCGGCGCTGCCAGTCCCCAGGCTTTCGAGTATTCCCGATTGCATCGGCAGTCCGGGCTGATCCCAGGCAACGTGAACCCTCGTTGTGAGAATGTGATCGTATGCCGTTTCCGCTGGATAAAACCACACCACACCCGTAAGTTCATCCTGCACCCAGGCCAGTCCATATGTGGCCGACAATGCATCGTAAAGGTCTTTAACCGTACACCTTGCAGACTCGTAGTCAAATGGCATTCTTTCCAGTGCCCGGTCAGAGGCAACCAGCACCGACCGCACAAGATATTCCGTCGACAGGGCCTTCCAGGCATCTGCCAGGGAACCCTGGTGTATCCTGACGTTATCGAGCTCGAGTTTCGTTAGGTCCTTATCCCAGATTGAGGCCATAATCTCTTATTTGGGGTATCGGCTAGCTCCAGTTGCAATCCGTTGATACTCCTGCCGAGCTCGTGATTACTTTACCCGATCTGGGGCTGGAGCTTGGCGTTACTGTAACTTCAACTATCTGTTCGTTGCGGTATTGGCACTGCTCGACATCAGCCTCTGTCGGGCCTGTGAAAACGGTCTGATTGGTGACAACCCTGCACGGCGCGACTCGCGATGGCGGACCGTTAGGGTTGGTTATTTCGTCCTCGACGCAATTGCCAGTGGCCTTGAATGGGGTGCTTGTTTGATCGATGCTCGCACCGGGGGCACATGTATTGGGCGAACCCATCACAACCCTCTCCTTGAACCACCAACCTGTTGCTCCGCTATAGCAGTATCTCCCGACGGCTCCGTAACTGGCACCACATGTCGCACCGCTCATAGTAACGGTCTGGGTAGGACACCTGACCGGTGTGGGATTACTTGGCGTACATCCCGATAGGCATCCCCTGAGCGTTCCGGAGTTCTCTTTATTATTAATAGAAGAATTTGGTTTCTCAAGAATCTGCTGCTGCATTGCCATAATTTTATCAGGGGAATTTTCCCTCTGGAACTGGAGGATATCGCTGTGGTAAACAGATGAATCATGGCGAGAGCCCTTTACCAAACTCTGGAGATAACCCAGTACTTTACTCTTTGACCTGATGCCACTGACTGAAATACTCTTAGGACTGATCCTTTTCGCCGCCCCCTGCTGCACGACATGCGTCAGTTCATGCGCCATCAGCTTAACATCCGTAACACTCTCATTTCTGCCGAGCCAGATATCAGAGCCATTAGTAAAAGCCCTGGCACCCAGGCTCTTGTTGAGTCCGGCAGCCTCGGAGTCGGTCTTCACCCTCACATTACTGAAATCATAGCCCGTTTGTAGTTCCATGCTTTTCCGGATGAACAAGGGCAGGGCACTTCCACTTCCTTTGCTCTCTAGAATCCGGCTTTCCAGGGACGGAGAGACTGTTCTATCTTCAGGACAGGAACCTCCGCAGTCTGTGGAAATTCGCAATCTCCTGGCACCGTCTTTGTCTTTGGAAGATATTTCCCTTCCCCGGCTTTCTACAAGACCCAGAAATTCCGGTACATCCACCCTGGAGATAAATTCCTGCTGAATATTCCCCATTGAAAATATCCTGCTATTTGATACCTCCTGTGATACCCTGTCGGCTTCCTGTTCGTAGATGTCCCCCGGACTTCCCAGTACGAGGCTATTCTGAATCATGCCGAGTTTGCATACCTTCTCTTCCTCATCCTCTTTTTCCTTCTGCTGAACCTCATCGCATTCTTTGCACTTCTGCTGGATGATTGCCTCCTGCCTCCCCTGAATCTGCCTCACAGCACCCGCTTCTTTACCTGCTCCCCGACCTTTTTTGGGCTTGGAATGCAGGTTCCCCGACTTGATAAGCCCCTGCACAGCCTGGTTACCGATAGTTCTTTGGAAGAACATGATGCGATCAACAGGTGGATTTGCAGACCTTGAGAAATCAGTCTTTTGTATTTGGGCAATCTTAGTCTCTTTCTTTACTTCAGGTGTTTTTGCTGAAATTTTCACCATATCACTCATAGTATCACCTATATATTTTATTATAGATTATTTAATGACCATTCAATTTTTCTTTATTTCTGCTCTAATTATTTCCCCTGCCTGTGTTTTTGGTATCAATGAATCTATGTCGCCGAACATACCTGTTATGAAAGATTCAAGAGCTTTTCTTCCTTCCATGTCAGGGCAGGCACTTATCGCTTCCAATGCCTGTTCCCGTTCTTTCAGGGCTGCCCAGATGAGGAAAGTCTTAGTATCAATATTATCCAGTATCTCCTTGATTCGTTCGCTGTGGGATGCTACTTGATTTGACGAAACAAGGGATTTAAGCTCATCCTTTTCGGGATGTTCCTTTGTCAATCCATATAGCAATGGCAGTGTAATCTTTCCCTGTTTCAGGTCTGTTATTCCCCTGGGCAGCCAGATAGATTCCATGTCATTGAATATTTGTATGGTCAAACCCAGATGATGACCGAATACTCCGCAGGCATGGACCAAATCATCATTTCCGGCCCCTGCTATTGCACCTGCAGCACAGGCTGTGGCATAGATATTGCCGGATTTCATTTCAATCGTCTGCCAGTATTCTTCGATTGTTTTTGTAATGCCGGATATATCCCTGTCCTGACCTGCAGCTAAACAGAAGAAGGAATCGATAATACACTGGTTGATTTTTTGGCGAATGTCATGATGAAGGGGCGCACGGTTAAGTATTTCAAAGGAAAGATTATGGATTACTGCTGCATAATTCCACGTCCTTTCAGGGCCGACCTGTTCCCACAGTTCCCCGCTTTTGTCCTGGTCAAATAAATCATCAAATATGCGTACACTCATTCCCATAGCCAATAGTGCAGCTGAAACATGGACAGCATCCTTCGGATTACCATTGACGGCTTTGCAGGAGGCGAGGGGCAGCATGGCTTCGGGTATTATGGGTTCTTCGAATAGCTTTCCCAATATGTCCCTCAATTCCGGCCAATAGTCGGGCACCGAGTCGCTCAGGGTTTTTCTAACTTCTGGGTATAATGATTTTAGCCAGTGCATTGCTTATGGTTAATTTTTTTTCAAATTGTTCAACAAACAAATATCTGCCTATAAACGTTTATCACTCTTCATCGACGGCTGAATGATTGAAGGTTCAATAAAACCGACTTCTAAAATAATTGCATCCTTCACTCTCTGATTAACGTCCTTACCACGGAGTAATTTAATAAAATCGTTGCGGTCTATCTTGCCTGATACAGTTAGATAAATTGCATAGTTGCGTCCCTTCACTAATTCAGGAAACACTCTCAGCACAAAAACAGTATCTTCAAATGTCCAGGTTACCGGAATTTCTCCTCGAACTATATCAACGACACCAATATCTTCGTCTTTCAGCCAGATAGGGTTATCTAATATCTGAGCAAATTTAGAGAGTTTCATTCCAGGCAAAACATGCCTTCGAACAAGTTGAAGAACACAGTAGCACCGATGGCGTTCCCTATAATCCAAACTATTGGCGATTCCTGTCCAGAATTTCGGACTTTCTGTTACCGTGCCCAAGGCTTGGATAGCCTGCAAGAGTTCCTTTTCTTTAATCTCCTTGTTGGCAATTATGAGTAATAATTTGTTATCCATGTCCATTAATTTTCTTAAAGGTTTGCAAATCAGCTATATCACTAAACCACCGTTACAGCGGTTTTTTTATCTTTTCCATCGGGACAACAATTCCAACTTGCGGTCAAATTATGATCTAAGGATCCAGTACCTCCGTTTAAGTTGGGATTTGTTTTAGTGTACGGAAGGGACCAAGCCGGTGCATTATTGGTAACATTAAAATTTGACGATAGTTTTAATCCAGGATAGTATTCTGCCTTTCCAAATATTGAATAGCTACCTTTTGTATTATTACCAAATGCCGAGGTTCCAAATGTATCAGCATTATGAAGGGATGTCGTAGTTCCAACATAAACCTTTCCAGTTCTAACCTCCCAAGCTTCCCAGAATGGTCCCCAAGAAGGATCTAAATTACCCCCTGTGTGGGCTTTAACATCAATAGGTTTATTGCTACAATCCTTAATAGCATAAACTTCGGATACGTGCTGTACAATAAAACCATCAGTTGTACCTGGATTATCAAGATACCATTGAACCCCCCAACTTGACCCTCCGCAATCGGTATCTATAGGTCCACTAACCGTTCTTTTTTTCAAAACAGGCGGAGACGGGTTCTTGCTCGGCGTACATCCTCCAAGACACCCTCTGAGCGTTCCAGAATTCTCTTTATGATTAATAGAAGAATTTGGTTTCTCAAGAATCTGCTGCTGCATCGCCATAATTTTATCAGGAGAATTTTCCCTCTGGAACTGGAGGATATCGCTGTGGTAAACAGAAGAGTCGCTGTGAGTACCCTTTACCAAACTCTGGAGATAACCCAGTACTTTACTCTTTGATCTGATGCCGCTGACTGAAACACTCTTAGGACTGATCCTCTTTGCTGCCCCCTGCTGCACGACATGCGTCAGTTCATGCGCCATCAGCTTAACATCCGTAACACTCTCATTTCTGCCGAGCCAGATATCAGAGCCATTAGTAAAAGCCCTGGCACCCAGGCTCTTGTTGAGTCCGGCAGCCTCGGAGTCGGTCTTCACCCTTACATTACTGAAATCATAGCCCGTTTGTAGTTCCATGCTTTTCCGGATGAACAAGGGCAGGGCGCTTCCACTTCCTTTGCTCTGCAGAATCCGGCTTTCTAAGGACGGGGAGACTGTTCTATCTTCCTGACAGGAACCTCCGCAGTCTGCGGAAATCCGCAATCTCCTGGCACCGTCTTTGTCTTTGGAAGATATTTCCCTTCCCCGGATTTCAAGAATACCCAGAAATTCCGGTACATCTACCTTGGAGATAAATTCCTGCTGAATATTCCCCATTGAAAATATCCGGCTATTTGATACCTCCTGTGATACCCTGTCGGCTTCCTGTTCGTAGATGTCCCCGGGACTTCCCAGTACGAGGCTATTTTGGATTATGCAGGCATTGCATACCTTCTCTTCCTCATCCTCTTTTTCCTTCTGCTGAACCTCCTCGCATTCTTTGCACTTCTGCTGTATGGTTGTCTCCTGCTTTCCCTGAATCTGCCTCACAGCACCCGCTTCTTTACCTGCTTCCCGACCTTTTTTGGGTTTGGAATGCAGATTCCCTGACTTGATAAGCCCCTGCACAGCCTGGTTACCGATAGTTCTTTGGAAGAACATTATGCGATCAACGGATGGATTTGTTGATTGCGATAAATTTGTCCTTTGTTTCATTGAAATTGAGTTTTTTCTATTTGCCTCAGGTTTTTTATTGTGCATCCTTAGAATTTCACTCATCTTTTACCACCCATCTTTTCCAGTCTTTATTTCACATATATACGACCAAATATATTTGAATTTCCACTCACAACTCCCATTTTAATTATGGTTTTGAGCATGGATAAATATTTCCACTAATATCATTGATATGTATCTTGCAGTCTAATCTATTATAAAGCTCAGCAGCATTCATTCATTTAACAATATTATTAAATGCTTTAACCAGAATGTCACAATCGGAAAGCGATCCCCTCGACTTCAAACGATCTACTTCAAGAAGAAATCTTCCGACTGCTTCAGATTCAAGATTATTTTTCCCTGCGAACCTCATCGCAAGATTCTTCAATTCTGTCCTTGATGAATATTTCTTTGGCCTTTTTCCATCAATGAAATTGAATATGTGCCCGCATTTTCTGTGTCCGATTGTTGGCGTTGAAGGACTTGCAGAGGTTTTTATATAATCTCTAAATGTACCATTTTCGATAATCTCGCCGCACTCACAAATTATCATTTTTATACCACCATGTTTTGAAAATAAACTGTCAACTAATCAAATGGAGTTTCATCGACCCATCTCTCGCTCCATATTCAAGTGATTAATTGGATACCATTAATTCACATGGAGATGTCCATATATATCAATTTCGGTTGTCTGAATATATCTATCTAGTCTTCCTTTTTACTAAAGGACACTTTTAAAAAAGTTATGAAATGCTCCGATGGGGATTTGAACCCCAGTCGTCAGAGTGAGAGTCTGACATGATTGGCCGTGCTACACTATCGGAGCGGAGATTGCTGAAAGTCATTACGTGGTAATTAACGTTTCGTTTATGTATTTATTCGGGTTTCGCGCAATTTCCAGATATTGTCTAATTATGGGGATACAGACCAACCATATGTCTAAAATTTTCAGTATTTATTGACCATAAATACTCTACATCATTATTGTGAAAAATTTTTATAAGATTCAACAGCTTGTTTCTCTCCAATTTTAACACTATGCCCGCTTCTTCTGCGGGAGTTCTTCCATCCAATCCCATATGTGGATGCACCAAATTGTAACAATTGTCCATAAGTTTCAAGAAATT
>JAPZAO010000150.1 GCA_027460615.1 Candidatus Methanoperedens sp. | reverse complement strand
ACGTCGTCTTATGAATCCATCATCAGGGGAGAATTTTGAACCACAATTTTTGCATTTTCTCAATCTTTTTTTCCCCGATTCATTGTACCTGTATCCACGCCAAACACTATCCTGACTTCCACATTTTGGACATTTATAAATCTCTTCGCCCATATTCACCATGAAATTATATGGCGATGAAGATATTTAAATATATCCCTTTAAATTGACAATATCTTCCCTCACAAACAAATATATATCCATTCTTGTATATCTATTTTGACATTTTCAATTTTAATTAAGTATTCTAAATTATGACATTAGGAAATTTTCTCAATGCTATAATTACCCTGCCGACCAATACTGTTTTAAAAAATCATCGGATGTATAATAAAAATGGTAATGGAATAATATTATGAATATTCAGTATCTAATGAAACGAAAGTTTATTCTTTCCCCAATTCCTTCAATTTCTCAATCTTTGCCCCTGCCTCATCAACCACTTTCTTCTGCTGTTTTTCAAGCTGTGCAATTATATCATTAAACCCGACTTTAAGCGAGTATATCTTATGCGGTCTGCCTTTGCCTGGCTTCTGCTCTTCTCGTTCTTTTATCCAGTCACGTTCCTTTAACTGCTTCATGGCAATACTGACTTCGGGCTGGCGTAATCTGGTTGAGCATTCAAGTTCTATCGATGTCGCAGAATTAGTATTTTGCATATACGCAAGTGTCATGGCAGCATTTCTGCTCATTCCCAGGGAAATAAGTGCGTCTGCAATCTCTTCCTCTTTCTCATCAAACTGTTTAATGGTAAGGGTTTTCATATTGATTCCAGTAATATATTAGGCATATAGATATATTGTAATTATATTAATCTTTCGATAAGAAGATATTTAATAAGCTAATTATTTACATAACAATCTCTCTATCTCACTATTTTGAAAATTATATTCATTAGATTCGTAATCAATAAATTTTAAATGTTCTACTATATCATTAAAAACACAACTTATTTTTCTATTAGCTTTACTTAAATCTTGTTCATCTTGTTCACTATAAAAGAAAATTATATCTTTAATCGCTCTGCTAATCCCCACATAAAATAAATCTTTTGATTCCGAAATATCTACTTTTGTTGGATTTCTAAAATCATTACAAGGGAAACAAAAAGTATAATAAGGCAATCTGTAATTTATAATACCAAGCATCAAAATATAATCGAATTCTAAGCCTTTTGAACCGTGAATCGAAGACAAATAAATTCTATCTTTAATATTTGATTTTACGAGGTTTGTCCAATCTATTTCCATATGCAAATAATTATAGAATTCTTGTAAACGTTTCCAAACTTCCATAGATGAAAAATTCCCACCATCAAACGCCTTTGAAAATCGTTCGATTGTCATTAATACTATATTTTTACTATATTGATCTGAATAGTATTTTTTTATTAATTCATGGATTATTATCTTTACAGATTTTTTCGTATATTTTTTTTCTATATATTCCTCGATTTCTTTAGTCATCTTTGAATATTCGTCTATAATCGAATCAATTTTAAAATTATTAATTAAAATATAATCGATTGATTCCTCATCGAATCTTTTTTTAATTGGATTTGATGTTTTTATTTGCGGAAATAAAATGCAAATGTCATGAGGTTTTACATTTTTCGTTAACAAATCACGGATAACTTCTATAAGTCTTGATATTTCCTCTTCGACAGTTGCATTAATATACAATTTATGTTCAATTCCACTGACCGATAAAGTGGGTTCTCGCAATTTTCTTGTAACCAGTTTTATTTCTTCAGAATTGGTTCTATGATTCTCTTTCAATTCTAATGTTTTACAATTAAAATCTTTTATTAACGAATCAATATTATCAGGGTTTGCACCCTGAAATCTCATTATCGCTTGTTTTTTATCCCCCATAACAAAAACATTTCTTTTAGCTCCTTCTAAATTAGTTGCGATTTCTTTAAATAATAAGTATTGAATATAATTTGTATCTTGAAATTCATCAGCGAATAAAAGAATATATTTTTTGAAAAAAAGGTTTTTAATATTCGGGTTTTTTTTAAATAATTCTATAACTTTAAATAATAAATGATCAAAGTCTAGCCTATCTTTGTTTATAAAATTCTGATTTATTTGTTTTCTCAATTCTTCAAATATATCTTCTTTTCCAGAATTTATACAGTTTATGCGTTTTCCTTGTAAGTATTTTCTATTATACCACTCTTTGTAATCATTAGAGAATTTAGATTTGTTGTCCCAGAGCATATATAATATGCCAAGATTGGAGCCGTAATATGAATATATATAATCATCTTTATGCTTTTCAGTTATTATCGTAAAATGTCTATTAATATCTATATAATTTCCATATATCCTTAATATACTATATGCCAAAGTATGAAAATTCATTATATCAATATATTTTTCACTGTTAGGAACATTTTTTTTAATTCTACCTTTCATCTCATTAGCAGCAGCGTTAGAAAATGTTAATGCAAGCAACTTATTTGGAGGTTTTAGATATTCACTTGAAATTAAGTATTCTACCCTTTTCGTCATTACGAATGTCTTTCCAAATCCTGGTGGCGCTGTTATAAATGCGGATATGTTAATTGGCAGGAAAATTGCTTCTTTTTGAGATAAATCAATCAATTTATGTCACCGTGTCTCTTGCTTTAATAATCAAGTCCTTATAGCATTTTGGAATATCTTTATCATCTAGCCGGGAACAAATCATAGATGAAAATAATGATGACTTGCATTTATCCTCTAATGTTTTAATTAATTCTTTTTGTTCAATTTTAAAACCCTTAAAATTAAGACTATCCCAGTCTTCTAAGATTTTCGATGCATCCATTGTTTGTGTTTCTGTAATACAGCTTCTTATTTGCATCAAATAATATTTGCCGATTCCATCGGGGTCTATTTGGATAAAAATTTTAATTAATTTTAAATTATCAACAGAATTTACAATTTCTGCTTCAAAATTTTCATAATCTGTTTTATAATATGGTTCATTTGTATCCTTTATCAGATATTCATCATCATTTTTGCCTTCATTATCTCTAATAGCTATACATTTTGTGAATTTTTTTAATATTAGATAAATAGGCTCAATTGCATCTTTGCTTTCCGCATAAATTACCGTTAATCCCAAATTATCTAAATCGATATTTGGCATCTTTTTTGCGAACTCAGGTATCGCACCAAATTCAGTTTTGCCTTCAACTATAATTACGCCTCTTGACAGAAGAATTTCTGGGTACATCCTAAAAATATAATCAAAATGTTTAACTTTTTCTAGAGAAATTTCTTTTTTTATTTCTTGGATAAACTTATTATCGAATCTAATTAATTGACATTTGTCGTTATCTTTTTTTATTAAACTAATTTCGGATTTTTCAATTTGGGATAGAATGAAAGGCGAGTGAGTAGTAATAATTATTTGCACATTTAAGCCTTTTTTAGATAATTCTATTTGCTTATTTTTCAATCTTTTTATAAGGCTTCGCTGTAAGTGGGGATGCATATGAGCCTCTGGCTCTTCAATGGCAATTATCAAATTTGTAATATTTTCCTCAGATAAAATCAGTTGGGAAATTAGCCTGCTTAATTTCAATGCGATTACAAAAGAGCCCTGATAACCGCTACCCTGCTTTAATATAGGAATATCTTTTAAGTAGACATTCGTTTCATCAAATAATTCAGATTCATCGATTTTTCCAAGTTTAATATCAACTTGACTATCAGGTACGAATAATGATAAATTCTCTTTCAAAGATTCTTTAATAGTCTCTACTCCATCAAGACTGTTTATTATAGATTGGAGATCCAATAGCGTTTTTTGGATATTATTCTTTTTTATTATATTGTCTATATTTTTTAATATTTTTCCCATTAGGACTTCATTTTGTATTTTTAATCCAGATTTTCTCTTCTCTAAGTCACTTTTTTTATCGGCTAAATTATTTAAATCTAAAGCAGTTAAATTCTCTTTAATCAGACTGAGGATGTTTAATAGCTCTTTATCTTCAGATTCCTTTGTTTCATCGATATACAAATTGATATTACGGATACTAGAGGTTATTTGTACATTCAATGGTTTCAGATAATATTTATTATAATCACTAAAAATTTGTCTTAAATCGCCTTTTGAATATTGCGTTTCTTTCCATATATCTCGATATGCATCAATATAATAAAACGGAATATATTTTTTATCTTTAAGTTGAACTGCATTTCCGATCTGGTTTTCAGTATCATCTTTTCTATAAAAGAAAATCTCAACTTTAGCATCATTGTTCTCCTCTTCCCATTTTGCCTCAAGTTTTATGCCAATTTGATTGTTTTGAATATCGATACCAGACCAAATAAAAGCATTTGTATCATTATCATTCAATTCATTAAAGATTAACTCGATTATTATTTCGGTACTTCTTTTGTTAGTAGATTTATCTAAATAAAAATCATCTTCTAAAAATCTAATCCTATATGGACTTTCATCCATTTTCAGGATTTTATTCAAAGCCATAAGAATATTCGTTTTGCCAACGTTATTTTCACCCACTATGACTGTCCATGGAGAAAATTCTAACAAAAGTTTATTAATGTTTCTGAAATTTTCTATATACAACGATTTCAGTTTCAGAAGAATTCCTCCAAGTATATATTTGGCTGAAAACCTATTAGTATATCATTCATAAAGCTCATAGTTCCAAAATCAAAAAATGTGCTGCTATCATCGAATTCAATTATTTTTTATTTCCACCTTTACAGTTTGCACCATCGAACACGGTTATGCTCTCAGACAAGAGACCATCATAATGAAGAAACAATATACATAAAGGAAATATATTAATTCTTCTATCGTTTTATATAAACGGTTGAGCCAGCAATCATGGAAAAGACATTATTAACAATCCTTGGTATCTACCAAGGGTATTTTATGGCGGCCTGAATGCTTCCATCGTATGCCGAGAGCACGCATTTGGCTGGGAGTCAAACACAAAGGTATTTTATGGTGGTCGAATAAGGTTTCCTGACCTGTCAGGATTTTTCAATAAGCAGACTTCATACAAAAGAAAATTATAATTAAAATTAAGTACAACCGCAGCCATTCAGTCAGGAAAGGTGAGACGTTGTTTACAATAAAGAACATTCATGCAAGGGAAATACTTGATTCGCGCGGAAATCCCACAGTGGAAGTCGATGTTTTTACGGAAATCGGATTCGGGCGTGCAAGCGTTCCCTCAGGCGCATCCACAGGGACAAATGAAGCTCTTGAGTTAAGGGACAAAGACAAGAGGTATCATGGAAAAGGCGTCAAGATTGCTGTGAACAATGTAAATACCGAAATAAAAGAAGCTCTCGTCGGCATGGACGTCCGTGACCAGCGTGATATCGATAGAATAATGCTGGAACTTGACGGCACCGAGAATAAATCAAGACTCGGCGCCAATGCAATCCTCGGCGTTTCCTTGGCGACAGCACACGCGGCAGCGGATTCACTCGGGCTTTCACTTTTCCGCTACCTTGGAGGCACAAATGCATTCACGCTTCCGGTTCCCACCATGAATATCATAAACGGGGGAAAACACGCGGGCAATGAACTTGCGATACAGGAATTCATGATACAACCTGCAGGCGCGCGGACATACTCTGAGGCGCTGCGTATGGGTTCTGAGACGTATCAAATGCTTGGCACCATACTTTCGAAAAAATACGGCAAATCTTCGGTCAATGTGGGATATGAGGGCGGTTATGCCCCGCCGCTTACAAAAACAAATGATGCGCTCGATGCAGTCGCCAATGCTATCGAAGAGTCCGGATATGAGAATAAAATCACTATCGGTCTTGATGCCGCGGCTTCAGAGTTCTATAAGGACGGCATATACACTATCGATGGACAGGCATTTTCTCCGGATGATATGGTGGATTTCTATGCCGAACTTGTGAAAACATATCCGATCCGCTCAATCGAAGACCCTTTCCATGAAGAAGCGTTCGATGATTTTGCGGTTTTGACAGGAAAATTGAAAGATACGATAATCGTTGGCGACGACCTTTTCGTGACAAATGTAAAACGCCTTGAGCAGGGAATAAAAATGAATGCCGCAAATGCGCTTTTGCTGAAGGTCAACCAGATAGGCACGCTGTCCGAGGCTCTTGACGCAGCAAGGCTTGCGCAGAGGAATAAGTTCAAAGTGGTCGTGAGCCACAGGTCTGCCGAGACCGAGGACACTACCATTGCGGATATTTCGGTAGCTATCGGCGCCGAACTGATAAAGACCGGCGCACCTGCGAGGAGCGAGCGGAACGCGAAGTATAATCAACTGTTGAGGATTGAGGAAGAGCTGGGTAAAGCTGCAAAATATATGCAGCTTTAATTTTGGAAAATCGTGAAATAACGGCGCTTTAAAGTTAAAACGGGAGGAGACACAGACCTTCGGCATTCCAGGTGCGTCACAAATCGAACTATTTATTATCCATGAAATACTTGTAAAGAACAAGGAGGAGTTAGTATTGATAGATTATTCGAGCTAAAAAATTAAATGTAAATCGGCTCTTGAAAAGCTTAAAAAAGAAATCTGATAGATAGCAAATGGGGTGTATTAAGCGTAATCAATGTGAAATGGGAGGTGTAAATATGCAGACAGTAGAAATAATGGAACAAACGTTCGATTCCGAATCCAACGATATTGCCTTATATCTTGCAATGTCGCGAAAAGCAGAAGAAGAAGGGCATCATGAGATAGCATCATATCTTTTGAATGTGGCCGTGGATGAGGCGCAGCATGCCGCTGCATTTGCGGCTCTCCTGGGTAAGATCAAGGATACCAGGACAAATCTTGTTAACATGCTTGCAAACGAGGTGAAAGCTGAAAAAGATAAGTGGAAAGCATCAAAAATCGCATCTACCGAAGGTAATGAAGAAGCGTCCCAATTTTTTGAAAAGTCGATGCAGGATGAACGAAAGCATAAAGACGGATTAAGAAGGGTTCTTTCAAAATTGGGAAAAGGATTAAAACAACAATGAACAATGATAATATGGGAGAAAAATATGGAACCTAAGAAAGTAATCGACAGTATCGACGATAAAATGGGCTTCACCCCTGAAATCATGAACATGATGGGTGAAATGAATCCCGAGTTGTTCGAACATTATAAGAAATGCGATGACGGCATCCAGGAAGACGGCGCGCTCCCGGCAAAGGTAAAAGTCCTGATGTCCCTTGCAGTAATGGCATCCCAGAGATGCGAGCCCTGCTGTGAATCCCAGATGAGGAGCGCCCTTAACCATGGTGCCACAAAAGAAGAAATAATGGAGACAATGAATGTGGTTTTCATTACCTCAGGCGCGCCGGGTGTTGCAACATGCAAGAGAGCCCTGAAATTGATTGATGGGGGCGAGGTCCATGGCAGCGGGCATGGATGTATGGCAGGAAGACGAAGGCAATAAACCATAAAGATTAAAATACTTTCATGTTCATTGATTTATCAATGATATTAAATTTTAAGGGAGGATAATATGAGCCAAAAAATAATAGATGCTTTGAACAAAGACCGTGAAGATGAGCTTAGCGCCATCATACAGTATATGAAACATCATTATGAGGGGGAAGGGATGGAAAGTCCTGCAATTCTGGAAATATTCAAATCAACAGCGAAAGATGAGATGAAGCATGCCGAGAAGCTCGGGGAGCGCATCGTTTACCTTGGAGGAACGCCGACAAAGAAAACGTCACCCATCATCGAAGGCGGCGACCTTGAGAAAATGATCAAGGACGACCTTGCAAAAGAGAATGGCGCCATCAAACAGTATAAAGAACATATCAAACTCGCAATTCAGGAGAACGACCCGACAACGAGGCTCATGCTCGAAGAAATTCTCTCGGACGAAGAGGGACATGCAGATACGTGGCAGACCACACTAGGGATAAAATAATAAATATGTTTGGAAGAGATACGCAACTTGTAGACTGCAGGGAAGCGATGGGACTCGGGCGCGGGGGAGGTCTTGCCCAGCGCGGGACACTCTCCGAAGCCGCAAGACCCGATGTTGTCGCGATTGCCATGACCCCTGGGAGGAGGCACATCACCAAACCTGTATGCGAGATAACCCAGGGACTGCGCAGGGAAGGAATCCAGGTAAGCGTTCTTGTGCTTGAAGCCGGGGCGGGTATTCCGATGGATGATGTCGGTGGAACCGGTCGTTCAAAGGGCTATGGAGCCAGTTTCGGCATAACTGCAAAAGAGATAGAACAGATAGCA
This sequence comes from Candidatus Methanoperedens sp., assembly GCA_027460615.1. Lineage (GTDB taxonomy): Archaea > Halobacteriota > Methanosarcinia > Methanosarcinales > Methanoperedenaceae > Methanoperedens. The sequence continues at coordinate 3,138 of JAPZAO010000150.1, read as the reverse complement.
AGGCACAAACTTGTGCTGCTTCATATGGGCAATGTAAATACCCACATTATTTTGAAAACAAAGAGAATCCTGAAATATGTCAACATACCTGCTGTTATAGCCTGTGAATATCCTATTGATTTTGAGGATTTCGCAAAAGACGGAATCAGGACAAAATACGTAAAGCCGAAGAATCCTGAAACAGAAGGCACTGTTGTTGCGATAGTCAGCGGAATTACAAGGGGCGAGACATGTTCGAGGATCAAACTCAATGAACTGGCAAAGGAAATACGGTATGTATTGAGCCAGAGGACAGAATCTGTCCATGCGGTCAGAAGCGATTTACTGATAAGCGAAGGATTAATGGCAAGTGAAGGAAGTGAATGATTTGAAATGTTATATATGCGCTAAAATGGGAAAGGATACAGATGCAGTGGCTGCCTGCATCGTGTGCGGGATGGGAGTGTGTATGGAGCATGCCATCTATGAACAAACCCCAGTCTGGAAGGGCGATTACCCTGTCAGGCTTGAGAAGGATATTGAAAACATGAAGCGGATACTGTGCCAGCCGTGCCATGAAGCGCTTAAGGAGAACTGGTGATGTTATGCTGAGATGTTATGAATGCGCGCTAAAGGATGAAACCGAAGAAGCCGTTGCCATTTGCATCATGTGCGGTAAAGGAATATGCATGGAACATGCCCACAGGATTGATCTTCCTATATGGGAAGGAGGATATCCGACACCTGTCAAGGTTTTGAAGAAAGGTTTACCGAGATTTGTATGCAGCGACTGCGGCAATATTCTGGTGCCGGGAGCCTGTGAATAAAAGAGCATGGCATGTTCGAGGTCAGGTTTCATGGAAGGGGCGGGCAGGGCGCTGTTATGGCTGCCCAGGCTCTTGCAGAGGCTGCCGTAATTGAAGGAAACTATGCCGTCGCCTTCCCGTTTTTCGGGGCTGAAAGACGCGGCGCCCCTGTTCTTGCGTTCACAAGGATAGATACTAAAAAAATATACAGCAAGACACAGGTTTATTCACCCGACTGCGTGGTTGTGCTTGACGATTCGCTTCTTGATACCATCGATGTGGTAGCAGGATTAAAACCCGGGGGTTCTGTAGTCATAAATTCCAGGGATAAACCCGAAGATATAGACTTGGGAATAAGCGTCCGGACAGCAGCCGTGGATGCGACTTCGGTGGCGCTTGAAATCCTGAAAGCCCCGATAACAAACACGGCTATCCTTGGTGCTTTTGCCAGAGCCACCGGCGTTATCAAGCTTGAATCCCTTGAAGAAGCCATCAAGAGAAGGTTTGGCGAGAAACTCGGTGAAAAGGTGGCTGAAAGAAATTCCCTTGCAGCAAGGACTGCTTACGGAAAGACCGTTATAGGGACAAGTAAAGGGATAAAAAAACTTGAACCCAAAAAACAGTGGCTTCCGACGTATCAGGAACTTCCGGCCGGCGGCTGTCTCGTTGAGGGGAAAACAGAAGCGGGTCTTATCGGTCCCGGTAGTTTTATCGAGAATAAGGTATCGGGCTGGGCGACCTTCCGCCCGCTGCGGGATAGGGAAAAATGCACCATGTGCCTTTTATGCTGGTTCTACTGCCCCGAAGGAACCATCGTGCGCATCTCGGACAGGGGCGACCTCATGACAAATTATGATTATTGCAAGGGCTGCGGGGTCTGCGCCAACGAATGCCCTGTCGACGCGATAAAAATGGTGAGGGCGAGGGTGTAAGAACATGAAAAAAGTAATCACTGGCGACCATGCTGTTGCGATAGGTGCAAAACTCTGCCGTGTGGACGTGGTGCCCGCATACCCGATTACGCCGCAAACGCTTATTATCGAGCACATAGCCGATTTTGTGAATGACGGGGAAATGGATGCAAAGTTCCTGACCATGGAATCCGAACACAGCGTGATGAGCGCGGCAGCCGCAGCGTCAGCAGCGGGCGCAAGGGTATTCACGGCGACATCCTCGCAAGGATTGGCTTTCATGCACGAAATGCTCTATGCCACAGCGCCGCTTCGCCTTCCGGTGGTGATGGCGAATGCCAGCAGGACGCTCGGGGGCCCGCCTGGGATCTGGTGTGAATATAATGATTCTATGGGAGCGCGGGATTCGGGCTGGCTCCAGGTATATGTGGAAGACAACCAGGAGGCTCTGGACATGGTCATCCAGTCGTTTCGGATTGCAGAGGATAAGCGCGTCCTGCTTCCCGTAATGCCGTGTCTTGACGGTTTCGTGCTCACGCACACGGTCGAACCCGTGGATGTACCGCAGCAGGAGGAGGTTGATTCTTTCCTGCCGCCTTATGCGCCAGATATTATGCTTGATCCCGCAAGACCCGCGATGATGGGGATTTTCATGCCTGCCGAGTACATAATGGAATTGCGCCGACAGACTGTTGGCGCTGTTGAATCCGCAAAAAAAGTTATCGGGGAAATAAACGACGAGTTTGCGAAGGTTTTTGGAAGAAATTATGGGGGGATGATTGATACTTACATGATAGAAGACGCTGAGGTGGCGCTGGTCACGATGGGGACTGTAACAAGCACTGCGCGCGAAGTGGTGGACGAACTCAGAAAAGCCGGCAAGAAAGTCGGGCTTGTGAAATTGAGATTCTTCAGGCCGTTCCCGGTTGATGAATTAAGGAAAGTGCTGGCAGGGGTGAGTGCAGTCGGGGTTTTTGACCGCTCGATATCCTATCACGGCGGAGGGCCTGCATTTAACGAGATTCAGTCGGCGCTTTACGGTATGACCGTGCCCGTTGTCAATCATCTTGCAGGTATCGGGGGACGGGACGTGACAAGAGAGCAGATAATAAAAATGTTTGAGATTACGATTAAAGCTGGAAAAGGTGAAAAAGTGAATCTGATAAACTGGCATAATACGCGGGGTGAGACAGTATGATTACCATAAAGGATTTGCCTGATGAAAACCTGTTCACGGCAGGGCATACCGCATGCCCCGGATGCGGGGTGGCTATGTCCATCCGCAATGCCATACGAGTACTGGGAAAAGATACTTCAGTCTCGGCCGTGGCCGCAGGGTCGCTCAGTTTGACCTTCGAGCTCGCGTCATCATTGGCCGCCAGGGCAGCACCCGATACCAGCAGAGCCATCCAGCACACAACGGATCGTTTCATGTTCTCCTC
>JAPZAO010000149.1 GCA_027460615.1 Candidatus Methanoperedens sp. | reverse complement strand
ATATCAGTACTGATTGTATTTTCTGCCTTTTTCTCGCTTTCTGAGACAGCGCTTCTTTCAGTTGGTAAGATAAGGATAAGGCACCTAGCTGAAACAGGGAATAAAAACGCAAAAATAGTCTCCAGATTACTTGAAAACCCGGAACAGTTCCTTACAGCTATCCTGGTCGGCAATAATATCGTCAATATTACAGCTTCTGTCCTGGCAACCGATGCAGCGTTGCGGTTTTTTGAACATTCGGGGATTGCGATAGCGACAGGCATAATGACCCTGTTTATTCTTGTATTCGGTGAAATTTTTCCAAAGACGCTTGCATCGAGGAACCCGGAATATATCGCGATGCTTATAGCAAACCCTATAATTATTTTGATAGATATCCTGAGACCCGTTGTCTGGTTCTTTACAGGTATTGTCAATTTCCTCATAGCGCTTACCGGTGGGAAGGAACGGGTAAAGCACCCTTTCGTTACAGAGGAAATGATCAAGATGATGGTGAAGGTCGGGGAAAAGGAAGGGACTATTGAAAAACACGAGAGGGAGCTGATACACAAAGTCTTTGAATTTACCAACGGAAGGGCGCATGGCGTCATGACCCCGAGGGAAAAAATCGTATGCATCGAGGAATCGGAGACACTGGATATCGCGCTTGAATTGATTAATAAGTCGGGGCATTCAAGACTGCCTGTGTACAGGGGAGATTTCGATAATATTGTGGGGATGATTTATGCCAAGGATTTCCTGAAATTCAGGGACTATGAACTTGCCAAGATTAAGGTATTCCAGGTTCTGCGCCCGCTTCTGGTTGTGAAGGCTGGAAGGGAAATTTCAGTGATCCTGAAGGAACTACAGCAAAAGAAAATGAATATTGCGGTAGTTGTGGATAATAATATGAAGGTTATCGGGCTGGTTTCTATCGAGGATATACTGGAGGAGCTTGTGGGGGAGATATATGATGAATATGATGTGGAACCCAAACCGGAATTAAAGTCAGAGGGGTAGCGGGAAGCGAAAGTCCGTGGTGGTTTCGGGGTGAAGGTGGAGGGCGAATTTTTTTGCAGAACACATGGTTCTTTTGGCAAGCATTATAAGGATATAAATCAATTTTAAAAATATGGCAGGAACGGTTACAATTGAAGATGTATACCATGAGCTAAAGCTAATAGAAACAAAAATGGTAACACATGAAGATTTAGAGGCTTTAATCGACTCGGTTGAAATTCTCAGTAACCCAAAAACGATGGAAGCACTACGTAGAAGCGATATTGACATTAAAGAAGGGCAGGTTAAGGAAGTAACCTCTATTGAAGAAATGCTCCGTGAACTGCACGGTGAAATGAACCGATGACACAGACAAAACCATTCGATAAGTGCCCCATTTGCTGCAGTGAGCTTGCAGAAAAACAGGTTGTAAAGCCTCTGAGAAGTGGTGTGTATACCGCTGTCATAAAAGTCAGGGCCGAGGTTTGTCTGCATTGCGGGGAGCGCCTGTATTCGCAGGAAACGGTTAAACTCTTTGAAGATATCAGAAGAAAACCATTATAAATCCCGCCATGCAATATCTTCTTCTGCTCTTAACCACTCCTTTTTAAGGGATGACTCGCTCAGAAATACACATATATTTTTGTCAAGCGATTTCAATCCATCATTTTTTTTGGTCAAATCAACATTAAACATTCGACACCCTTTTTACTTTAGCGTATTCCAATCCGTATATTTGCCTGCCTTGAATTCCTTTTTCCCTTCTCCGATAGCATTGAGTTCATCATCTTCAGGTTCAACTTCAGGAACCAGCAAACTCATTATGTCTTTTATCTCAGTTCTCAGGAGTTTGACCTCTCTGTAAATGCTTTCACGCGTAGCCGACATTTTCTTTGCCCCGTTGAAATAGAATGCATTTGGAATATTTAAACCTGTCCGAATCCATTGGTCATCGGTAAAGGGGTTTGACCAGCTCGATATGTTTCGTTTTCCAAAGAACCGATGACTTTTTAGAGTTCACAAATTTAGTTTAAATCGAACACAGATGACACGGATTAGACGGATTTTCACGGATTTATTTTCGTATCCGCGCGCATCCGTGTCATCCGTGCAATCCGTGTTCTATCGCAATATTACTCTTAACCGATGACACATGTGTCCGAATCTAACACTACCCCATGCTCTTCCTTAACCAACTTTCAGTCGATCGGACAATGTTTTCACGGTTCATTAGAATCCCATACAGCAACCCGCCCGAAGGGCGGCGCCGTCCAAAAAGAAAATAAATCAACAGCGAACTCAATAGAACTGGTACGAACTCAATTAAAGTGCAATATTTCTGACAGGATTGACAGGATTTAAAATAAAAGTTTGATTTCAAGCCTACCACCACTTCATGCTCTCCTTAAACTTCGCCGTCCTCTCCTCTGCCTCCGGCTTCCTGAACACGTACAGATGCTCATGCCCGATGAGATAAAAATCATATTTTTTCCCAGACCAATTCTCCCTCGGTGCTTTTCATCTTCCATTGGAGCTTGATGATATCCTCGCGCGCAAAAGGTTGCGCGGGATGTATGGCGACCAGTTGCCCCTGTAATTCCCTACGTGCGTAGCGCAGTCGCCGCGGCCGGGGAAGCTCCATACCGTGGTGGTTTCGGGAGGGAAGGCGGCGGGGGCGAATTTTGAGAAATTCCAGTTGAGGGATTTTTTCAAGCTTCTACTTTCAAAGCTTCAGAAACCAACTGTGATATCCTTATATCCTGCTTTGGAAGTAAAATTTCAATGCCGATTGCTTTTCCATTTTTATCAACATCAACAATAACATTGTCAGCTAATGGTTCAGATTTATCTACTTTTCCTTTTTTAAAGCGAATATACATCGCATTAACTTCTGAGTCAAATTCTATTGAAGCCATATCTATTCAATCTCACGTCATCTACTTTTAATACTGTTACTACAACTATTTCATCCTTCTGCTCTTCAAAAATAACGACTAAATAATAACCATTGAGTTCCCTGTAAGCTGCTTTTCTTCCAAATTTGACATCTATCACTTCAGGAGCCTCTTTTAAAACTTGCTCAATAAGTCCGATATCAACTTCTCTCTCTTTAATTCTTTTTAACGCATGCTCTGAAACTCTTATAATGCCTTTGACCATCTACAAAACCTTAAGTTGCCTCGTATGCCAGCAACCGTTTAAGGATTTCTAAACTTTCAGGTAATGCATGACTACCACCACTTCATGCTCTCCCTGAACCTCGTCACCTTCTCCTCCGCATCCGGCTTCCTGAACACATACAGATGCTCATGCCCTATCAGGTAAAAATCATATTTTTTCCCGAACCACTTCTCCCTCGTGCTCTTCATCTTCCACTGGAGCTTGATGATATCCTCGCGCAGGATGAACCCTGCATCAAGGAAGCCCATCAGCACCCGCGGCGTGATGGGCACGAAATGTTTGCTGCGCCGCGAATCACCCATGAGGATTGCGCAGTGTTTGCCGGGCTTGAGCACACGCATGCACTCCTCTGCGACCCTGCTCATTTCAGCGGCGAACTCGGCGATGTTATGCACGCTGGAGAGGTCGCCCTCGCGGTTGTGCGAGTACGGGATTATGCTGGCATAGGGAGGATGCGTGGCGATGAGGTCTATGGAGTCGCTCTCTATCAGGCCAAGTGACCGCGCATCCCCGACATACGTCTTAATCTCCGGCGCCTGATAGTCAGCATCCAGCGGCGTATAAGCAAAGTCCAGCCTGTTGCGCGCCACCATGACAGCATCGGGATTGATGTCCACGCCCACGGCGCGCCGTCCCAGTAGCTTGCATTCCACAAGCGTGGTGCCTGAACCCACCATCCCGAGTCGCGCCTCGGGAGGGCGCAGACACGTATGCCTGCTGGCATACGTGGATTCCCGCTTCTGAAGGGTCAAGCACATGCTCTCCCGGCACAGTGTAGCGCAGGATGAGGTTGCGCGGGATGTATGGCGACCAGTTGCCCCTGTAATTGCCGACGTGCGTTGCCCAGTCGCCGCGGTCGGGGAAGCTCCAGACCGTGGTGGTTTCGGGGGTGAAGGTGGAGGGGGCGAATTTTGATAGTTTATGCCTCTAACAAAGTTTTTATTACATATCCTGATTGTAATTAATTTATAATTAAACTGTAACTATTTATACCTCTTTTAACTATATGACTCTAACAAGTTAGGTGATTAGAATGAAAATAAATGATTTAGTAAGTCTGTTACGTGAAGCATCAAAGGACTTAGAAAATAAGCAGATGTTTCTTCCAATTGAAGTCGTAAATGTCATCAATGGGAAAAAACAAGAAAAATCTTGGAAAAAAATCAGTATGGGGAGAGTAATGTATTATCTTGCAGATATGCTTGAGGAATGATTTATGAAAAGGAGATAAAAATAGGTTTCCATGATGTGGCTCTGAATTTTTTATCAGCGAGCCAAATCGTTAATTCCAGCCTCTTCAGCAGGCGTTTTTCCACTTAAACCCGTGTGTGGATTCACAGATATAACAATTATTTAACAGTCTTAGATAATCTTCAGCCGATTCTGAATTTTTATATACGGCGCAGGTGTTTTAATTAAATGCGACCAGTTGCCCCTTTAGTTGCCTACGTGCGTAGCCCAGTCGCTGCGGTCTGGGAAGCTCCAAACTGTGGTGGGTGAAGATGAAGGAGCCTGTTAAAGATCGAAAAATTCTAGAAACCATAGAAATATATAATAATTACGCTTATTAACAAAAGGCTCAGGTGAAAAGGTGGAAATTATGAGTTCAGAGAAAGTGGCATTGGAAGGGCTTGCATCAGGAGACGATTTAGTTCAAACTTATAAAAAAAGAAATGTGAAATATGTTTATAAACAAGTAGTAAAACAGGATCTTCAGCCTTATTTTGATGAAGGATGGGGAAAAATAGGACGTGGAAGTAAAAAATTTTTTAGATTACGGAAACTAAAAGATATAGCCCTTGGTTTTGAAGACGAGGTTTGGTGCATTTTTAATAAAATGGGATTCGATGAGATGAATAAAGATCGCAATTTTTCAATACCAAGAGAGGGGTCGAATGTAAGTAAACAAATTGATGTTTTTGCAAGGGATGAACAATGTATTTGTATTATTGAATGTAAAGCTGCCGAAAAACCTCACACTAAACGATCTTTGGATAAAGATATTGACCAACTGGCAGGCATACGCCATGAATTAGAACTATCAATTTTCTCGCATTATAAGAATTTAGGACACAAAAATAAATTTAAAGTTGTGTGGATTCTTACGCTTAAGAATATTGATATCAGTGAAAATGATAGGGAACGTGCAAAATCGGCAAATATCAGAGTGATTGATGAATCAATGATAGAATATTATTCGGCGCTTTCAAATCACTTTGGTCGTTCATCAAAGTATCAGTTTCTTGCAGATATGTTTCCAGGAAGGGAGATTCCTGTTTTAATCGAACCTGTTCCTGCCATAAAGGGAAAAATGGGTAAAACCGATTTTTACTCTTTTGTCATAGAACCTGAAAAATTATTGAAAATTGCTTATATAGCTCATAGGGCTAAATCCAATGAAGAATCCATTAAAACCTATCAAAGGATGGCAAGAAAGAGTCGATTAAAAGAAATCGCAGAATATATTCATGAAAAGGAAGGCATTTTTCCTACTAATATAGTACTGAATATTCAGACGGATAGACCTTTAAGATTTGATCCTGCTGCTGAAATGGCTGGAAAAAATGCAATACTTGGAACTTTATATATACCGAACAAGTATAAAACAGCATGGATTATTGATGGACAACATAGATTATTTGCATACTCTGGTTTGGAAGAAGCAAATACTGCTACTTTACCTGTGATCGCTTTTGAAAATCTAGAACCAAATATCCAAGCAGAATTGTTTATTGATATTAATGGAGAACAGGTTAAAGTTTCAAAAAATTTACTCAGTGATCTATGGGCAACAATTCATTGGAATTCCGAAAATCCTGGGGAGCAACTTAAAGCTTTAACTTCTAGATTAGTAAAAGAGCTAAATGAACATCAAGAATCACCATTAAGAGACAGAATAATTAATATTGGGGGAAGGAAAACTAAAACAAGGAATATAACACTGACAGCTTTAATTGATGAGATTAATAAAAGAAACCTTCTAGGTAGTATCAGTTCTAGGAATGCAAAAGTAATTACTCCTGGACCTTTGTTTGTGGATGATTTAGAAAATACACTACCTAATGCAAGAAAGATAATTTCGGGTTACCTCAGCAATTATATTAATAATAGTGAAAATTTACGAAAACAATGGGAAACTGGTAGTGGGGAAGGGGGTTATATCTGCACAAATAGCGGCTTAATAGCTTTATTACGTATTCTTTATGCAATTTTGAACCATATTGAGCATGTAGATCATTTGGATATTAAAAAAATGAAATCGTCTGAAATATTGGATAACATTTGGAAATATCAAGAACCTGTCTGCCGATTTTTAGGATCGGCATCACTTAAAGTAATTCAAGATTTTCGTAGCCAGCACGGAGAAGGAGGTTTTAGAGCGTGTACGTTTGCATTACTATGGGAAATAAACAAGATATATGCTAACTTCGTTCCCCCGGGTCTTCAACAGTGGATTCAAAGCAAAGATAATTCAAATAATCCTCGTGCTTATGATATGGTTTCTAAAATTGAAACAGACATTATGAATTACGTTATTAATCGCTTGAAAAGTGAATTTGGCACTGATTTAACACAGTGGTGGCATAAAGGTGTTTCAGAAAAAATAAGGTCTCCTGCAATTCTAAGAGCACAAAATGCTGGTGAATATTATCATCCAGAAAGGTTTGTGGATCTAATAGATTGGAGCGAAATAATCTATCAAAATTCTATTTTATTTGGAGAAATTTTTACAATAAAAGCAAAACAAAATGATGGCAAAAAGAAAAAACTCTCATGGTTTGGGGAAATAAATGAAATTCGTAAAATTGTTGCACACCCTCCTAGAGGTGGTATAAGTGACGCTCAACTTACTTATTTAACTGAGGTATATAATGAGTTGATGCCTAGATTGAAAAATGAGTGAGTAGTTGAGGAAAATGGTAAATCAACAACTGGCTAAACCATTTCTACGCTGGGCAGGAGGAAAAAGTCGAATAGCCAATTTTTTAGAAGAACACCTGCCTCCAAATTTTACAAATGGTAATAGATATTATGAGCCTTTCTTGGGAGCTGGAAGTTTATTTTTTCGTTTAAATCCTTTAAAGGCAACGTTATCAGATGACAATAAAGATCTAATAGAATGTTATAAAGCTGTTAAAAAACGTCCTGAGCTTATTGCAAGGTATCTAAAAAAACATTTATTGAATAATTGTGAAGACCACTATTACAAGATGCGGAATAAATATAATTGCTCTAACCCTTCAATTGCTAGGGCTGCTCTTTTTATTTATTTGAATAAAACATGTTTCAATGGAATATGGAGAGTGAATAAAAAAGGTTTTTTCAACGTCCCTTATGGGTATATAGAATCCCCAGCTTTGCCTTCAAAAGAAGATTTATTAAAATTGTCTAAAGCATTATCAAGAGCAAAAATAATCCATAAAGATTACAAACATATTGTTAAGTATGCGGAAAAAGGGGATTTTGTCTATTTCGACCCGCCATATCCTCCATTAAATGGAACTTCTTATTTCACACATTATACAAAAGAAGGTTTTGACAAAAGAAATCATTCAGAGTTAGCTTCTGTTGCTAAGATACTCAATAAAAAAGGATGCTATATAATGGTTTCAAATGCTGATATCCCATATATTAGATCACTATACAAAGATATTTTTAATTTACATGAACTTGAAGTTACACGATTGATACGGTCCGATGGAAAAAGATACAAAGTTCAAGAACTTGTTATTACAAATTATGAAGTATAATTGGATTAACTAAAAAGGAGTCCAAGTTTTATAATTAGTTACAAAATATGTAACTAACTTAAAATATCTTTGTAGCAATCATGTAACATCATGGATTGGAATTCTGTTAGTTTTGTGATGTCTGGAAAGCTAAGAATCCGCATATTGATTGAGTTGAAAAACGGACAAAAAACACCCTCAGAACTTGCAGCTATATTAAAAATTCCAAGAAGCCACGTTAGTAAAACTATTAAAGAACTCGAAGAAAAAGAATTGATCAGATGTCTGACTCCTGATAGGAGAAAAATGAAATTTTATATTATATCTGATACTGGTAAAGAAATTTTATCTCACATAAGTAACATTACGTCGGATAAGAAATAAAATTCATTCTTCAATTAGTTCTAGATCAGCATCAGGCTCGTCGAGAACATATCGGCGCCGGGGATTTAATATTTTAAAAGTGATAAATGTGTGGCGCTGTGCACCGCAAAGCACGCAAAGAGCGCAAAGTAGGGGGTTTTTGTACTTATTGGCGCGCAGGGAGGCGTTTGAAAAAAATCTGCGTTCATCTGTGGTTTTTCATTTTCAAAGCGTATCTATATCCCAGCTCCCCTTCTCCCCCTAATAAAAAATGCTGTACTGCAGGGTGCACCTGACAGTATTGCAAAAAGTTCATTTATTTTCAAAAAATCTCGTATATTTTAAAACCGTTAATTTGCCCTCAGTTACAACATCCAACGAAAAGACGTCTCCCTCATTTATTTTATTTTCTTTGCAAACCTGTGTAGGTATTGTAATATCTAGAGAATCTGTACCATGATGAGCACGTGCTTTTACAGTGAATTTTTTGCCCATGCTTTCTTAGTAATTTTATGTGCATAACTTATTTACTGTACATAATGCACATCAAATTTTAATTTTCAGGAAGCAATCCTAACAAAAGTATTGGCACAGGAATCGGTAATAATTTAAAATATCGATATGCAAAATCAAATTCAGCCATATTGCTTACACTCGCAGGACGTGTTGGGAAAAAATCCTTTGGGTTTGTAGGGACAATCAAGACAGCCAAAGAAAGGAGATTTTTCGTCAATCCAAAATGAAATTTATAATAATCACGATAGATGGTTGCACTGTTTCCAAATTGAATCTCTACAAAAACATCGTTTTTCTGATAATCACCGATCAATTTTGGTTTTTCACAAAGCGTTGGCTGTGGTTGCCAATTATATTTGAAAAATTCAGCATCAAATGCCTTATTGTACGCTGTTTGATGTTTATATTCGGTACCGTTTTGCTGAATTTCAAATTCAGGCTTCCATTTTACAGAATCTATACATGAAAATATTTCCTGTACTTCATCAACATTACGAAGTAAGCGCGGACTGCAAAAAAAATATTCTTCTTTAAATTTCATAATTCAGCTATATATTTTTAAAATAGAACAAATCAAAAATATTAATTTCTGTACAATATGCACATTTTAATTTTGAGTTGTTTTAAAAAAGCAAACTATGACGCTATGTTAAGAATTTCTCTAAAGATGATAAAAGCTCCAGCGCCAGAATATGAAGATTTACCAGTAGCTCATACAATAATCAAATCTGTTTATTTTCCCCACGTCTCTCTTTTATGATATTTAATCAATCCAAAATCCCTTAGCTGTTGCAGGATTTGTCTAATCTTCGCTTGAATATTAACATTCTCAGGATAATGTTTCCTGAACTCTTCTTCGAAAAGGTAAATATCGCCTGTTTTAAAGATTCCGGATGGAAGATGCTCATATACTAATTTTTGCCATCCATACAAAGCCGAAGCATCAATTCTTATCTTGGGTAGAGCCTCTTCTTTTTGTTTTAATTCAGCCAGAAGTTCAATATTCTGGGGCTCTCGCTGATATTTTTTATATTCTTTTTTGAAAGCCTGGCGTATTTTTTCATAATTTTTAAGATAATCGGCATCAGGTTTGAAGAGTTTGGAGCGGAATTTTATCCTGTTATACAGCCCATAAACATCTGAAATGACTTCATGACCGATAGGAGCTTTGATAATTGCATTTACTTCTATGTTATTTTTTAGTCCCCCGCCAGTTAAATTTGAGGAACCAACAATAACAGTAGCCTGTGAACCATTATTTAATAAATACAGTTTCGGATGAAATACTGGCGTGTCGTTTTTTAAAGCATCACTGAAACAATAACATCTCAACATCGGATTGTCAGACTCTATTTCCTGTAATGCTCTGATTGCTTTTGCATCGGTTGTATTGAAATCCAGGCCAACTAAAAATTCCATTTCGCCGCCGTTCTCAAGACATTCAAATATATTTTCTTTTATCAAATCATATCCGGAATATTTTAAAAATGCAACGGCAACTTTAACGTCTTTCGATTTTGAAATTTCAGCAGAGAGTTCTGTTAATAAATTCTTTTCATGGTTATCTGTGAAATTAATTTGCATAACTCTAAACTTTATAAGAAGTTAGTCTATATAAAATGACGTTATCTCATCTCTAACTTGAGTTCGTACTGAGTTCGTATTGGTTCGTTGTTAATATTGTGCCTTTTTTAATGCGAAGCGGTCGTATCGGCAAACTATCGGCGCCGGGATTTAATATTGCAATAGTTATAAATATGCGGCGCCTGATACCGAAAAACATCTACGGGCTTTGCGATAGAACACGGAGCGCACGGATGACACAGATACGCACGGATTCCGTATCCGTGGAAATCCGTCAAATCTGTGTAAATCCGTGTTCTATGTCGGGCGCCGTACATCACAAAGGGCGCAAAGAACGCAAAGCGAAGGCAGCAGAAGGCATTAGGAAAAATCTGCGTTCATCAATGCCGAAACCCTGCGGTTTGTAATTTTCATAAGCACGAGATCTCCACCATAAGAATTATACGGTTTTGAGCTTATAAGATATTTGTGAATCGAAATGAACGCAGTTAAAGGCTATGAGATGACAAAAAAGGGCTTGTCGATTTCCCACAACTTATTAGAAAGCGCAGGATTGGGGGACGAAGTAGAGGTATTTACCAGAGACCATACAATTATTGTTAAATCCAAGTCTATGACAGACAGAGTTCGAGGGATAGTGAAAAAATCCCCCCTCACCGTAGAAAATCTGGATGAACTATACCATACTTCCAAAGGTGTATAGGTGCTACTCAGCGATTTTACAGGCAAAGAGCGTATATTTATTGATGCGAATATCTTCATCTACAATGCCCTTGATGACCCTAACTATGCTCAAGCCTGTTCAGATTTCCTGAGGCTGGTTGAAACAAATCAAATAAAAGGAATCATCACACCTCATATCATGGATGAGGTTTTGTTCAAGATACTCGTAGCGGAAGCCGCGCAGCACATTGAAAAATTCAATATACCTAACCTTAAGAGGGAATTGAAAAATGCCAGCTTTTCTTCAATGGTTTACAAGCCGGTGAAAGAATATAGCGATTACCTGACGGAACTCACTTACGGCGGTTTGGAAATACTGACTGTAGATGCCGTATTGGTTGAGAAGTCAATAGACCTTGGAAGGCGA
>JAPZAO010000148.1 GCA_027460615.1 Candidatus Methanoperedens sp. | reverse complement strand
GTCGGGTTTGTCCGTACAATTTTCATATGCCAGAGGTCTGCCATCTCGCCCGGATTTGGAGTATATTTATTACCGAAAGCTTTGACATCTGCATTCTCGTTTATATGGCATAAGGCAGTACAACCAGTTGCCTCAAATTCGGTCGTGTTTATGTTCCATATCTGAGCGAACTTATCTTCATAATATGTATTCTCGCCGCCTAACTTGGCATTTGGTGTCATAAGCTGCTTCCAGCTTCCGTCAGCCTGTTTCTGCCAGGGCAGGCGCCTTAAGCTTTCCGTTGAGTCTTTCCATGTTGCAAGGAAATACACAGAATCATCCGTATAGACGCTCTTCAACGTGACAGTATTTTCCTTCGTATTTGCTCCGCCCGCCAAGTTTACCGTAAAGGCAGTCGCCTGGTCCCATATCGCCTCTGGCGTGCCGTCGATGACAGGCGCCGCAACTACCTTTACAGAAGTAAGGTTACTTGCAGAACCCATTCCTATGCTTAACGACAGCCATATCACTAATCCTATTACTATTGACTTACTAACTTTCCCTGTTTTCATATAACTCCTCCCAGATATCCCATGCACTATCCATCCGTTTTCATAGTGCACGGTTTACTACTTATCTGTGATATTTAGTTTGTCTTTAAAGCTTATAACAGTTTTCAAATATGAAAGCTATTTTAGTTAGATATTATTGCAAACTTTTAAATGAATCCTGAGTATAGGTGAATTCATATGCAGGTTACTAAACTGGCAACTTCTTTCGATGATGCAAATGCATACCTGGTGGATGGAACTATCCTCATCGATGCGGGAATGGACGGCGAATTGATTATCTCGGAATTAAGGAAATATATCCGTCCCGAAAACCTTGAAACCATTATCCTCACCCATTGCCACTATGACCATTCAGGCGGTGCAGGAATTGTCGCAAAAGTTACGGGCGCCAGAATAGCCATCCATAAAGACGATGCACCGCTCCTCCAAAATGCACGCGCAAGCGCCTCGGAGTTATTCGGGATGAAAGCTCCCGGGGTTTTTCCGGATATTCTCTTAAAGGGCGGAGAGCTTATCGGCGGGCTTCGGGTCATCCATACGCCCGGCCATACGCCCGGGGGAATCTGTCTCTACGATGCAGGCTCAAAAAGCCTTTTTTCAGGCGACACTGTGTTCCAGGATGGGAGTTTCGGGCGCACCGACCTCTACGGGGGAAATGCATCAAAGCTGATTGAATCCATAAAAAAGCTCACACAACTTGATGTCAGCGTAATGTATCCCGGTCATGGGGATGTAGTAATAAAAGATGCCAATGAGCAGATCAAGATGTCGCTTTTGATGGCATCCCAATATTCTGGTATATGAATTTCCTTATTTTCTTATCTGCTTCTCACGAGTATAGCAACCCCGATAATCAGAATCAGCACGAGCACCGGGGTGATTACGGTCTTCATCAGCCCGTACATCATATTCACGCTTGACGTCAGGTTTTTAATCGACTCTACAACCTGGTCGGTATCATAAGATGATTTAACTGGCCGGGTTTCAACAACCGGTGTTTCCATTTCGTGAATTTCAACAGGCGGCGCTGCAGCCTGGAAAGTCTCTTTTTTTGGCGCTGGTTGCGGTGCGGCGGGAGGCTTTGGTGTCTGCTTCTGTGGTGGTTTGTTCTTTAGTAATGCTTTAAATAATGCATCTTCACTCATTGTATTTGCCATTTCGTTGTACCCTTCTGCCCCTAAACTTGAATCCAGAGGCATTAATTAGATTACTTATAGCTATTTAAATAATTTGGCCGCTGTCTTTTCATAAAACTTTAAGAAAGTTTTATCAAACGAGGGGTATGCAAAGCATACCCCCAACACCGCATAAAGCGAGGTGTCGCTTTCCAAACCACCAGCAATTATATTTATTGTCAGCGCAAGTATCGAGAGATTTCATGGAACGTTTTAGAGCAAGGAATATCTGGTATGTAGCTGTAATCGGAGCGGTCGTTTTTGCTGTTTTCACGCACGAGATAGGATTCGGGAAATTTATGATTTTAATGGGGAACGTCAGCAAACCCCTTCTCATGTTTGCGGTTTTCCTCAACTTATTGAACCTGATATCATACACAGTCACATGGTTGGTCCTGGTATCTGAAGATATCAGTCTGTACAAATTATTCAAGTTTTATATGGCGGGTACATTTATCAACAATATAACTCCCGCATTCGGAACTGGCGGAGAACCTGTAAAAGCGATGCTGCTCGGGAAGGAGACCGGCATCAGCAAGGCTGAATGTTTTGCAGGGGTGGTTTCCCAGAGAATGCTTAACATGTTCCCTTTCTTTACAATCGGGATGATAGGTATGTGGCTCTTATTTACGAAACCCAGGCAAATCCAGCTTGCAAACTGGCAAATAGCCGCCATTCTGTTCTCTATAGGGCTTGCCGTTTTCGCATTCGGGCTTATCATCTATTTCTATCTGAGGAAGGACAAACTCTCTTCATTTGTCCAATCAGCCATCCGTTTTTTTGCTCCTTTCATAGGATTGGTGAAAAAAGGTTTTGACCACAAGGCATATACTGCAGCCGTGGAGGAATCGATTGATTCGTTCCACGGGGGTCTCAGGGACATCCGCCATAATAAATACGGGCTCTGGAAGGCAATATTGTTCTCTTATTTCGGATGGATCCTGGATATTCTGGCAATATATATCATATTTCTTTCAATAGGTGAAACGGATATTCATATCAGCATACTTATCATAACTTACACCATCGCGATGATAAGCGGATGGCTTCCCCTCTTCCTGCCCGGGGGTCTCGGGATAGTGGACGGAACTATGGCAATCCTTTTCATATACGCCGGCGTCCCGGTCGAAATGGCAGTTCTTGCGACATTGCTGTATCGGCTGGCATCCTATTGGTTTAATACAGTGCTGGGGGCATTTTATTTATGGGGTGCGCTAAAGACCGGCTAAATTGTCTTTTTGAAAAGTGAAACTGCCGTTTACGCTTACTTCTTTCGGAAGTTCCCCGAAGCTTGATTTTAAAATTAAATCGGCTATCTCAACTTCAAGAACTCTTGCAATTGCGATAATGGAAGTCGTGGGTCTCGGGTTCACATCCACAACATACGGCTTATCCCCGAGTACGATATCTACGCCCGCATACCCGCGGCATCCCAGGACTTTTGTTGCTTTTTTTGCGACCTCGATAATCTCGTCATTCCTGCCGCAGTAATACGGCACAGTGCCGCCTTTATATGAAATGTTCCCGTCAATTTCAATAAGCTGCCTGTTGACGGTTAGGGGAAGCTGTGTCTTGCCCGTTATTACGCTTGCGCTTAGATGTTCACCATCAACAAACCCTGTGGCGATAAAACCGTCTTTTAACCTGCCGCTCCTGCTTCTGTATATTCCTTCTGAAGCGCAGCCAGACCTGGGTTTTATAACAAAATCGCCTTCGTATTCCCCGCTTCCTATGGTTTCAGGCACGGGTATTTTTGCCTGCAGAAGGGCGCGCGTGCATTCAAGTTTGTCGGCGCACAGTCGCACGGAACTGGACGGGCATCCGAGATTTACCGTGTTCTCTTCGATTATCGCGGTCATGTCACCGAGCATCTCATCAGGCGCTATAACAAGAGCCGCATCGCACTTCGCGGATAATTTTTCAAGCGCATCTTCAAACCTTCCCGCCCGTACGGCCTTCCCGGCATCAAGCAGTGTGCCGGCTGTGGGATAGAATACTTCATGGCCGCATGAAACAAAACTTCGCACAAGTGTGCCGAGCATGGCTCTTCCTTCGAGCATGAATTCATCCACGCCTGCGCCCACGGCATATTCTGCGACCAGTATTTTCATTGGTTTATGGAAGGCTTAATTCATAATAAAACTGTGGCCTGGCAGGTTTCAAACCATCTGCAAATACCTATTTATTTTTAAAAACCCTATAATCCTAAAGATGCCGACAATAAGTGAAAAAATACTCAGCCGCGCATGCGGCAAACCTGCGTCAGCGGATGATTTTGTCGTGGCAAATATCGATTACGCGATGGCGCATGACGGGACAAGCGTACTTGCAGTTAAGGCATTTAAAGAGATGGGCGTAAAGAAGGTCTGGGACCCAGCGCGGATAATCATACCGTTTGACCATATTGCGCCTGCCAACAACGAAACTGCTGCAAAATTGCAGCAAAATATCAGGAACTGGATAAAAGAGCAGGGAATAACCAATTTCTTCGATGTCGGGGAAGGGATATGCCACCAGGTATTGCCTGAGCAGGGGTTTGCCATGCCGGGAAAACTCATAATCGGAGCGGATTCGCACTCATGCACTTACGGCGCTTTCGGGGCGTTTGCGACCGGGGTAGGCGCAACTGATATGGCTGAGATTTTCGCAACCGGGAAACTGTGGCTTCGTGTACCGAAAACCATAAGGATAACTGTGAGCGGGCGATTGCAGGCAGGTGTATCTGCAAAAGACCTGACGCTTAATATCATTAAAAATGTGGGCGCGGATGGTGCAAACTACAGGGCAATTGAATATTATGGCGAGACAATACGCGAACTATCAATGGCAGAGCGCATGACGCTGTGCAACATGTCTATTGAGATGGGAGCAAAAGCGGGCATCGTACCGCCTGATGGAAAAACCTTTGAATACCTGAAGGGAAGAGCCCGTGAAAAATACACGCCTGTGTATGCCGATGAGGACGCACAGTATTGCGAAGAATTCAATTTCGATGCAGGCGAACTTGAGCCACAAATTGCGAAGCCTCATGAAGTGGATAATGTTTTCAACGTAGGCGAAGTGGCAGGAACACCGCTTGACCAGGTTTTCATAGGCTCATGCACTAACGGGCGTTACGAGGATTTGGAGGTTGTTGCAAAAATCCTGCGCGGCAAAAAGGTAAAAGTCAGGACGATTGTGCTGCCTGCTTCACGTTCTGTGCTGATTAAAGCCACGGAATCCGGGATAATAGCCGCGCTTTTGAAGGCTGGCGTTATTATTGCGCCTCCCGGGTGCGGTCCCTGCCTCGGGGCGCATATGGGGGTGATATGCGAGGGCGAGACATGCCTTTCCACCTCGAACCGCAATTTTAAGGGCAGGATGGGAGCCGGAGGACTTATTTATCTCTCGTCGCCAGAAACGGCTGCCGCGAGTGCGCTTAGAGGGGAAATAGCTGACCCGAGGGAACTTTAAAATTTTAAAAAAATCAACTTCGTTATTTGACGAAGTATCCTTCGTTAGTTTTATATGCCTTCACATCATAACCCGCCTTAACATGACCGAAAAAGCAGCCGTAGCTTCGTCGCCTGCCTCTCTTACTTCTGGTATCAATAATCCCCCTCTCAATGGTTCTGACCAGGATTTGCGAAATAAACTTGCAGAAAAAATGGCAGGTGAGATTACACTATCAGATAATCCCGGAGAAACATTAAAAAAATGGCGCGCCAATTTTGAGATTTCACAAACCGATCTTGCCTCATTCCTGAAAGTTTCTCCTTCCGTGATAAGTGATTACGAAAGCGGCAGGCGAAAATCGCCTGGTATTTTCATAGTAAGCAAGATTGTTGAGGCGATTATCGAAATGGACGCCGCAAAGGGGGGAGCGAAAATCCGTTCCTACGAGGGCATGTTGCGGGGAGGTTTCAGCGCAGACGCGATTTATGATATTCATGAGTACCTTTCGCCTATCTCCGTGGAGGAAATTACAAAACTGGTGGACGGGGAAGTTGTGTACAGCCCTGGCAGCGAATTTATAAAACCGTTGTATGGATACACCATTGTCAATAGCTTACGGGCAATCCTCCAGCTTTCTTACACCGAGTTCCAGAAGCTGTACGGATGGAGTTCGGAAAGGGCAATGATATATACCGAGGTCTCCACAGGAAGATCGCCAATGGTAGCCCTGAGAGTGACCAATCTGAAACCCGCTCTGGTTGTAATCCACGGGATTTCAGCATCGCAGGTCGACAGGATAGCAGCAAAAATAGCAGAAATCGAACACATGCCGCTCATCGCTACTGTCATGCCAATGACAGACCTGATTCGTGCGCTTCAAACGCATGATATAAAACATTAATATCCTATTTTAAAATACAAACTGAGGTGGAAAAATGAGTGTTGGAATTGTTTCATATGGTGTTTACATACCCCGTTACAGGATCAAGGTTGAAGAGATAGCTAAAGTATGGGGTGCAAACGCAAACAGTATAATTGACGGGCTTATGGTTTATGAAAAATCGGTGCCCGACATGGACGAGGACACGATAACAATCGCGGTCGAAGCGGCGCGTCATGCGATTAATCGCGCAGGGATAAATCCTGAAAAAATCGAGGCTATTTACACGGGGTCGGAAAGCCACCCCTATGCAGTAAAACCCTCAAGCACGGTTGTGGCTGAGGCAGTAGGAGCAACGCCCAACCTGACAGCGGCGGATTTTGAGTTTGCCTGCAAGGCAGGTACGGCTGCCATCCAGACGTGTATGGGCATGGTAGATTCGGATATGATTGAACTCGGCATGGCGATTGGCTCTGATGTTTCACAGGGAGCGCCGGGCGACGCACTCGAATATACGGCAGCAGCGGGCGGAGTTGCATATATCATAGGAAAAAAGGACCAGGTTGCAAAAATCGAATCCACATATTCGTTCACTACGGACACACCTGATTTCTGGAGGCGAGAAGGAATGCCGTATCCTGAGCATGGCGGGCGGTTCACGGGCGAGCCCGGATATTTTAAACATGTCGCGTCTGCGGCCCAGGGTCTACTGGAAAGGATGGGCACAAAACCCTCTGACTATGATTATGCCGTATTCCACCAGCCAAACGGAAAATTCCCGACCAGGGTGGCGAAAATGCTTGGTTTCACAAATGAGCAGATTAAACACGGACTTGTTGTGCCGCGCCTCGGGAATACTTATTCCGGCTCGTGCATGATGGGGCTGGCTGCAACCCTTGATATTGCCAAAGCGGATGACAGGATATTCATGACATCGTTCGGTTCAGGCGCGGGAAGCGACGCTTTCAGCTTTGAAGTGACTGATAAAATTGAAGAAATACGCAATGGGGCGCCAAGTGTTGAAAAATTACTGGCAAATCCTATTTATATTAATTATGCGACCTATGCGAGACATAAAGGGAAAATCAAATTATAAGGTGATCACATGAGAGACGTAGCAATTATCGGAGTCGGATGCACGGAATTCGGCGAATTATGGGATAAATCATTCAGGGAAATTTTTGTTGAGGCAGGAGTGAGCGCAATAGAAGACGCCAATGTGCAGGGCGGGAAAATCGATGCCCTCTATGTAGGCAACATGAGCGGCGGCAGGTTTATAGAGCAGGAACATCTCGGTTCGCTGATAGCAGATTATTCTGGACTGGCAAGCCTGCATATTCCCTCAACGCGCGTGGAAGCGGCCTGCGCGTCGGGCGGGCTGGCGCTCCGTCAGGGAATAATCGCAGTGGCATCAGGTTATCATGATATTGTAATAGCTGGAGGAGCCGAGAAAATGACCGATGTGGGTGTCGAGACAACCACGGACGCTCTTGCAGCCGCAGCGGACAGGGAATGGGAAGGAATAATGGGCGCCACATTCCCGGGTCTTTATGCTATGATAGCCAGGCTGCACATGCATAAATACGGGACAAAACAGGAACAACTGGCGGCGGTTGCGGTAAAGAACCACCACAACGGCACCATGAACCCGAAAGCCCAGTTCCAGAATGAAATATCGATAGAAACAGTCCTTAATTCTGTCATGGTGGCAGACCCGCTGCGGGTTTTTGACTGCTCGCCGATTACGGATGGCGGGTCTGCCGTGGTTCTTGCCCCGGCTGAGATAGCCCATAAGTTTACTGATACTCCGATATACGTAAAAGCATCTGCACAGGCAAGCGGTACCATATCGCTTCATGACAGGCCTGATATTACCACACTTGATGCGACTGTAGCTGCGGCGAACTGGGCATACAAGATGGCAAAAACCACTCCGAAAGACATCGACTTTGCAGAAGTGCATGATTGTTTCACCATAGCTGAGATATGCGCAATAGAAGACCTTGGTTTTGTGAAGAAAGGCGAAGGCGGCGGAGCTGCGGAATCAGGTTTGACAGCATTAGGCGGGAAGATTCCCATAAACCCGTCGGGCGGATTAAAGGCATGCGGTCATCCGGTCGGGGCGACCGGAGTTAAACAGGCTGTGGAAATCACGCTCCAGCTAAGAGGCGAAGCGGGAAAAAGACAGATAGACGGCGCCGAGATAGGCCTTACCCATAATGTGGGGGGTTCTGGCGGCACTGCTGTGGTCCATATATTCGGGAGGGATAGATAATGTCGGTTCCAAGATTCTGGAGAAGGCTGAAAAACCTGTACAATCTTATCGGAACACGCTGCGAAAAATGCGGCGGGTTTTATTATCCGCCAAGGAACATGTGTCCCAAATGCAGGAGGAACGGTGTGATAGTCCCGTTCAAATACAAAGGCACGGGAGAAGTGGTAACCTTTACGATTGTGCACAGCGCAGCAAAAGATTACGCGATGCTTACACCCTATATACTTGCAATAATCAAACTGGATGAAGGCCCCAGGCTTACTTCACAGGTGATATGCGATCCTTCGGAGGTTCATATTGGAATGAAGGTAAAATCCGCATTCAGGAAACTCGGTGAAGAAAGCGACAGGGGAATGATATATTATGGGACAAAATTTATCCCTTTAGAGCGGTAATGACATAATAAATATCAATTAAACAAGAAATGAATAATCTTCTTCATAAGTCACAGGCAGATGAAGAACTGGCAGGAAAAATCAACCAGTTTTTCTCCATATATGATATCCAGCATGAGAACGGCAATATCTATTTCTTTGGAGTCCCGAAGGAAGACCTGAGGATAATCTACCAAAAATTATGGCAGGCTTTTTCTGAAAAGGGTTACCAGTTCACCTTTAAGTATGAGCTGGGCGAGCATATCCTCATAGCCTCGCCTTTTACTCCCGCCAAAGAGCGGAAATGGATAAATGTCGTGCTGGCTCTTCTTACTGTTATTACCACGATGGTCGTGGGGTCATTCCTTTTTGCAGCCGATCCCATAAGCAATCCATGGGATGTATTGAAAGGCATTCCTTTCACTGTCGCAATAATGACCATACTGGGGGCTCATGAGGCCGGGCACTACATAACGGCGAAAAAGCATGGCATGCGCACATCATTGCCTTATTTTATCCCGTTCCCGAACATGATAGGCACGATGGGCGCCGTAATCAAGCACAACGGACCGATCCCAAATCGCAAAGCCCTGTTCGATGTCGGGGTTTCCGGCCCCTTAATCGGGCTTTTTGTCTCGGTAGTAGTCACCATCATAGGCCTTCTCCAGCCCCCTGTCACCCAAACCCCGGGCTCATTAC
This sequence comes from Candidatus Methanoperedens sp., assembly GCA_027460615.1. Lineage (GTDB taxonomy): Archaea > Halobacteriota > Methanosarcinia > Methanosarcinales > Methanoperedenaceae > Methanoperedens. The sequence goes on along the minus strand of JAPZAO010000148.1, from coordinate 2,165 downwards.
AGGTTCAATTGGGTATCCCGCTGCTTTTTGATTTCATAACACGCCTCATCCCGGGTGCAAATGGAACCGCCATGCATCCGATTGCATTTGCAGGATGGGTAGGGATGTTCGTGACCGCTTTGAATCTAATACCTTCAGGGCAGCTTGACGGCGGGCATGTACTTCGCGCAATGCTCGGTGAAAAAGCCTCGCATGTGTCGAATATTATACCGTTTATACTTATTTCACTTGGATTCTACCTGACTTATTTCCAGAACCGCGATGGGTTTTTATGGGTATTATGGGGTCTTTTCCTGTCGTTTTTTGCAGCGGCAGGACATCCCAAACCCCTTAATGACGACATCCCGCTCGGAAAAGGAAGGATGATTCTGGGGATTATTGCATTTAGTCTTGGGATTCTCTGCCTGACACCTGTACCGTTCCAGATGCAGCCCTGAAATCTTATTCCTCAGTCCCGATAATCCCGGAAACAATCTCTTGCAGTTCTATTTTTCTCTTCTTGCTCGATGACTCCACCTTTCCATCGGGCTCTATAACCGATACAATAACATCAAACCGGTCAGCTGCCGCAATATCAGCCGAGGACATTATCGGGATTGCCTCAGACGGCGGCGGAATATTGGGATTTGCCAGATATTCAAGTTCCTGTAGTGTTGGTGTGTATGAGTGGATAATCTCAAGTTTCCCCTCTTTTTCATGTTTATAAGCGCGGTAAAGAGCCCTGTTCTGCCTGAAACCCACATATATCTCAAGAAGGGTTACACCTATCTGGGAATTGACCTGTTTTCCAACAACAAGGTCGCTGATTATCTTTTCGTCTCCATCCTTGTGAAGCAAAAGAAAACCACTCTCTTTATTTTCGTTATTCGAGATTTCAATCATTTTTTGGAGGCAATCCGGAACTGTCATGCCTTTTGTGGGAATTATCCTGTCAAAATCCTTTATAGTCCTTGATATCTGGTCTTCATCATAATCCATAACCCCGTCACGGTCAATGACATCAGTGACCCTCGCCCCCTGGATGCCCCAGAGGTTTGATTCTATGCCGTACTTTTTTTCTTTCAGAAGCAAAGTCGTAAGCCGCTCTTTTGCGTCAAGATGCCGCGACAGTCTTCTTTTTACAAGCTCTTCATCGCTGGCTATAAGTTCAATCCCTTTTGGTACTGCGCCCATTTTTTTTATCAATAAGGATATCTGCCTGATTAATTCCGGTTCGCCCAGTTCCATTACGTCAAAAATATTCTCAACCAGCAATTTGACCTGGTCGTATACCGTGACTTCTACATAGACCGGTTCATCGCCTTCGAAGATGGGAAGCTTTCTTTTTTCGTAAAGCTCTCCTTTCATTTTCTCAACAAAGTCTTTCCTGATAAGGACAACGGGCTGGGCTGCACGCGCCCGGCCTTCAAAATAAGCCCCGACATTCTCATAAAGCAGATGGATCGCCAGGGTTGTTTTGCCCCCGCCCTGCGGTCCAGTCAATATTAAAATAGGATGCTCTTCAAGTTCTTTTAAGAGAATCTTTGCAGATTCTTCTTTTGTGTGTTTTGAAGTATCAAGTATGTCCATCAAAAACCTTAGAAAAAATATACGTATGCCCGGAAGGCATACGTGTGTGTGCGCAACTCTGGCGCTTAATCCATTCCTTCCATTCCGCCCATGCCTCCCATTCCGCCTGGGCCTCCAGGCATTCCTCCGCCTGGCGCCGATTTGCTTGAGAGCACATCGTCGATGCGCAGGATCATGGTGGCTGCTTCGGTCCCTGAACTTATAGCCTGGGTCTTTACACGAAGCGGCTCAACTACGCCTTCCTTCCACATGTCCACAACCTTACCGCTGAACACATTCAGTCCCGCGGTCTTGTTGCCTTTCTCATGCTGGCTTCTCATCTCAACAAGCATGTTGATGGGGTCAAGACCCGCATTCTCGGCAAGAGTTCTGGGAATGATTTCCAGGGCTTCGGCGAACTTTGCAACTGCTAATTGTTCTCTTCCTTTCAAGGTGCTTGAGTATTCGCGCAAGCGCATTGCCAATTCGACTTCCGGCGAGCCCCCGCCAGCTACGAGAGTCTCATCCTCGATTGCAACGCCGACTACGCGCAGTGCATCATGGAGCGCGCGTTCCGCCTCATCCACAACATGCTCTGTTCCTCCGCGGAGGATTAT
>JAPZAO010000147.1 GCA_027460615.1 Candidatus Methanoperedens sp. | reverse complement strand
TTACCGGGAACCGCCCTCGTGCGCCTCTTACAGCCGCATGGGCAAGTGGTATCTCAATCCTTGTACTTTCTACGTAAACAACCATCAGATAGATAATTATTGTACTCAACAGTGCCAGAATGCCGGCGTTATAGAGGAATAAAACTTTGTTTGACAGTATGTAAGTCAGATCAATTCCGGATGTGGGACCCGCCATGTATATCCATTTTGGGATAATACCGATCGGGACTACTCCCGTATTATCTGTTTTCCAGTTGAATATGCCCTGGACGATTTGCTGCGATACGCCGGCGATAATGAACATTCCCACGCCTGAACCTATTCCCCATTTGGATACAATCTCATCCATGTAGAGAATCAGCACACCGCCGATGCATATCTGTATAAACAGCAATACGGTTATCCAGCTTACGCTGATATTGAGCTGCGCTGCAAGTCCTGCATCAGCTTTCATATAGCCGCCAAGGATTTGAGGCAATGCTTCAAGGGCTATCATTACAAAGACAAGTAATTTCTGCAGACCCTGGAAAATGGCCTGCTGGTGCGGATTGGTAAGATCCATCCTGATAACATTTGCCCCCACAAGTAACTGCAATACTATAGATGCCGTTACTATAGGCCCTATTCCAAGGACCATGAGTGAACCCGACGCACCTGCAAAGAATGCGCGGTATAGTTCAAAAAGATCTATTGAGCTTTTATCAAGACCGAATAAAGGTATGTTCGCCAGGGCAAAATATAGAACCAGAATCCCAAGCGTCCATCCCAGTCTTTTCTTGAAATGCACATGGCCTTCCGGACGCGAAACCGCAGGAAGGCGATTCAACAGGGGGGCAAGACTTTCAAATACCATATTCTTTTACTCTGTGTTAGGGGGTTGTGACGCTTTTGCCTGTCCTTTGGCTTCTTCGATTTTCTGTTTTGCAACAGATGAGAATTCGTTAGCCGTAATAAAGAGCGGTTTGGTTATTTTTCCACTGCCAAGCACTTTCTCAATACCGATATTTGCAAGGTCTATGTGGAACGCTTCGCCTTTCTTTTCTGCAAAGCCGTCTATCACCAGTTGCTCTATGGCTTCATCGAGTTCACCTACATTTACGATGACCTTATCGGATGCAGTTGATAACGGTCTCTTGAACCCGTGTTTACCGAAACTCAAGCCCCGCTGCATTGACCTGACAAAGTGGTGTTTGCATGTGCCTGCATTCCCGCGTCCACCGCGGCTTCCGCCGCCTCTCCTGTTCTTATGCGTGCCGCCGCCGCAGGTTCTTGAACCCCTGAATTTCTTTGTTTTTTGTTTTGCCATAAAAATTACCTCATCTTGTTTAACAGGGCATTGATTTCCTCACCATGGAAACCGAGGTCTCCACCTTCCTGGAATGTCCTCTTTGTACCTTTAAGACCTTTTCTTGCAGGATGCATCCTGAAAACAGGCTTTAATTTAGGAACGTCTGATATAGATGATTTCCCTTCGCAAATGGCTTTCGCCAGGTCGCCAAACGATTTGAATTTGGTATTCTTCGTAAGGTATTCAAGGGTCAAAGCGTCCCCGCCTTCGAGCCTTCCTCTATTTTCCAGCATCTGCGCAAGGGTTTCAGGACTAATCATACCCCAGGCAATGTAATCCTTTGCTTTATGAATCATCCCCTTGTAATTTGGTGTATCGGGGAGTATTACACAGTGGTTTATTCTATCAAGACGCATCATACTCAATGTATCCCTGATATCCTGCCGCGTCTTCACGCCGCCGCGAAGTCGAACTGCTGCGTACATTTTTCACACCTTCATTGTTGTGGTTTTCATAAGAGCATCGTATGTTGCCTTGGCAAAATTAATGGTTGTTCGTGTTTCGCCATATACTTTTGTCCACGCATCTTTTATGCCTGCAATTTCAAGTACTTTTTTTGCGGTTCCGCCTGAAGCCAGACCAAGTCCGCGAGGGGCGGGTTTAAGTTCCACTTCTACACTGCCTGCTTTACCTATAACCTCAAAAGGTACAGTATGACCCAGACCGCAACCGCATTCCCATGAGCCGCAGCCCCTCTTGATATTGATTATATTCATCTTGGCAGTATCTATCGCTTTTCTGATAGCCACGCCGACCTGGACATCCTTGCCTTCCCCGATGCCGATAAAACCGTCGCCATTGCCTACGATTACCGTGGCTCTGAATTTTACCCGCCTGCCGGAGTCTGTCATTCTCTGGACCATATTGATATCCAGCACTTCATCTCTTATTTCTGGAAGCAATGCGTCAACAATCTGATACTCCCTTATGGGTAGTCCCGACTCAAGGGCTTCGCTCATCGTGGTTACCTGTCCTTCCTTGACTAATTTGCCAAGTCTTGTCTGGGGAACCCATTCTACTGCCTGTTCTTCGAATTTTCTATCGAATTTTCTATCTGCCATATTTTCACCTGAATTCGCCCTGAATCTTTTGTTTTACAGCCTCAACTTGCTCTGCAACATTTGTTTTCCTGTATTTATCTATATGTTTACCCATAATCCTATCATCCGATGGGAAAATTGCCGGGTCATGGGGTATATCAAGACCGGCATCTACTGCTCCTTTCAAAGCTGCAAATAGCCGTCCACCCTGTGTTGTGTGATATAACCCTGTGTCGAGTATTGCCTCTTTCTGCCCGGTTTTTTTTGCGCGATGCCCGAGCAATAACCCTGCCAGGTATGCGGATGCGATATTTCCCGTTCCCGCAGTATATCCGTATTTCTTCAATTCACTGGTATTTGCCGAAACGAGAGTAACGTCTCCCGATGCGGAGGGGATTACTATCTGCGCCAGTGTGTTATTTGAACTTTTCCTGACCACAAGGCGGGGTTTCTTTGAAATTAGCAATTGTTTTCTTGCCCGGTAATCCGTCTTACCGTCTCTTACTCTTCTGAATTTGACTCTGTATCTTGCTCCTGTTGCCATGTTCACGCCACCTTGCCTTTAAGTTGTTCGATGTTAGCGTTCAGGTGCGCCCTGCTTCGGAATTCTCCGCCTTTTGCTTTGCGGTATAATTTCCTGTAAGTGGAAACATCAATGGTATTATTGTCTCTTTTTTCTTTAAGAAGACTGCGCAGTGCCCTGATTTTCTTCATCCACTGTTCTTTTTTGGGGTTCCGTGCGCCTTTTGCGCCGTTTCTTGAGCCGTGACCCTTCCTGTGCCCATAATCACGTGCCTCATTGGCTTTTCGTGTCCTTCCACGGCTATTTCCGTTAATTTCTCTTTTGCCGATTTTCTTTTCTTCGATCAATTTGCGGATATCTTCCCGCGTCAGGGCTGTGGATATGTCCTTATAGGCTTCGGGGTTCATTCGTACCCGGTTTACACCTATGTCCATAACTTCTGCCGCCAATCGCCTCTGGTTCGCCAAATCTGTCATGTCGCTACACTCCTTGTTGGATTTAAAATCTTCAATCCTAATTCAGCAGCTTTTTTCTCTATTATGGCCCGCTTTCTTGACCCGACCGTGCGGGCTATCCTGGCGGCCTGCCTGCCAACCTTAAGAGCCTCAATATCTTTTGGGGTTCTCACCAAGACTTCTTCAAATCCGGATGGATGAAGTCCGCGAACTGCTGCCGGGCTTCCATAACCTGCCTCTACAAGCGGAGTTTTTCCTTTAAGTGCATAACGTGTCTTGTTATGTATACCGTCAGGTCTCCTCCAGTAATCTGCAAGCTTCTTTTTCTTATGTGAATCAGTCTGCTTGAACTCGGGTTTCTTGCTTTTCTGTTTTTTCCTGACATTAAGAAGTCTTTTCATTTCTTCATCAAGAACAAAGGTTACGGGCAGTGCTTCTATTTTTTCTTCCTGCTTTTCTTCTTCAACAACTATCTCATCAGCAGAAGCTTTGATTTTGTTTGCAAGTTTTGCGCCTATCCCTTTAATATCTGCAATTTCATCTACGCTTGCCTTTTTTATCGAAGCGATAGTTATAAATCCTGCATCATAAAGTAATTTTGCCTTAGCTTTGCCAACACCTTCGATGGTTGTGAGTTGTTTGATTGCCTCATCTTCCATTTTTTCACCGCCTCTCTACGAGGTAAACCCCGTCCTGGAATACCCTCGGGTCAAATCTTTTGATTTTTGTAGCCTGGCGGATGTTAGCTGCCGTTTGCCCAACATCTTCCTTATTCATCCCGGAAATAATTACCTGGTCTCCTTTTATCATGACCTTTGTATTACCCTGGATATTGGCCTTTCTTGCTCTCTTTTCACCAAGGAAATTGCCTATTATTACCTGCTGTCCTTCGATTTTCAATTGGATAGGGAAGTGCGAATAAACCACTTTCATCGTATACTCATATCCCTTGGTTACTCCTGTAATCATATTTTTCAAATGGGATTCAAGCGTGCCCAGCATTGCAAGCTGTTCTCGCCTTGGCATATCGGTCATAACAACGACCTCTGAATCATTTCTCTTTATTGCAATTCCAGGATACCATAGTTCTCTCTGGAGCTGTCCATTCGGGCCTGATATCGATACATTCAACTTATCGATATTGACGTTCACGCCCTCCGGGATTCCTATTGTTCTCTTCGTTTCCATAACATTCACCTAATAAACATACGCAAGTAACTGGCCACCAATGCCGTTTTCCCTGGCTTCGGAGTGGGTCATAACGCCATTTGGCGTGGTCAGGATAATGGACCCAAAACCTTTAGCAGGCAAAAACCGCTTTTCCCATGCCTCGAAATCCGTATTCTTTACAGCATGCCGCGGCCTGATTACTCCGCACTTGTTGATCTTTCCTTTCAGCTGGACTTTAAACACACCGGATTTCCCATCCTCGATGAATTCGAAATCACCGATATATCCTTTATCCTTCATGACCTTGAGCACACTTCCTATTACTTTTGAAGCGGGCCTGATGGTACATTCCGGTTTACCTATACTTTCTGCATTTTTTATTGTTGATAATGCGTCTGCGAGTGGATCTAATAACATTATAATCACCTATGTATATTTCTCAAAGCCCATGTCATAAGCGATATCCCTGAAGCATTGCCTGCAGAGGTATATGTCATATTTCCGAACAAGCCCCTGCTTCCTGCCGCAGCGTTTGCAGACATTGGCACCGGCTCCGAATTTTTTCTTACTTCGTTCCATTTAAACTACCTCCGCGCCGTACTTCTCTTTTAAAAAAGATATTGCGTCTTCCTTGTTCAACCTGTGATTCATGGGTATTTTGTGTTTCTCTACCTTTCTGGAGCTTATCCTGAATCCCGGGCGCTTTATTGAAACATTTACATCCATTCCGTAAATGCCTATTGAAGGGTCATATTTCATGCCCGGGAAATCGGTATGTTCCTCAATCCCGAATGAAAAGTTGCCATTCTCATCGAACTGGGATGCATTCACTTTATTCTCGACTATTTTTAATGCAGTCTTTAAAAATTCCTGGGCGTTCTTTCCTCTTAACGTAACTTTGCATCCTATTGGTTCATGTTTCTTTATAGAGAAGGTCGGCAAAGTTTTCTTTGCAATTGCCCGAACCGGTTTTTGCTTCACTATTGCCTCAAGCAGGTTTTCAGCATTGATCAACCGTTCACCGCTTTCTCCGGTACCTATATGAACTGTAACTTTCTCGATTAAAGGAATTCTCATTGTATTCATATTTAAACCACCTTGATTTCAGGCGTTGATTCACCTATGACAAATACATAATCTTCAATTGTATCGAATTCCTTTTCGTTTGATATGGCTACCATGTTCGTCCCTGAACCCCTGACTTTGCGGATTTGTTTTATCTTCCCGATTTCCCCGGAGTGTTCCCCGCCGACAATCATGGCAAGGTTTCCCTGTTTATACGGAATGTGTTTGATGATTTTGCGGTCCGGGAAACCCAGAATGACAGTATCAATCGTATTATAGTCATTGGTTGCCAGGATATTGCTGCCGTCATGCAGGTTGAGCTGTACAGCGCCTTTTTTCACAATGGTTTTGTTATTTATCCTGCATAATTTCAAGGCATTTGCATCTTCCTTGTAGAGTTTGAACCGGTTATTGGCATCCAGCAGGACGCGATAATATTCATTGGTTGTCGGGATTGAGACTATATCGAAGAGCCCTGCAATATACTTATAATTCGTTCTCTTCACTCCATCCACGAAAATATTACCTTCATTAATTATTGTCTTGGCTTCCTTGCTGGTATTGGCTATTTTTAGCATATCCCTAACAACAACAAGCAATGGAATCCCTGTTCCCTTGGAATGCGGCCCTGCATTGGCTCCAACTACCCAGTGATGCGTCTTTCTTGTAATCGGCCATGTTGTTGGTGCCGCTACTCTTTTCTGATGTCTTGCCATTTAATCACCTAAGCGCTTTTCATCTTTGATTTCTAATTTTGTTATCATTACGTTCGAAGGCTGTACCGGTCTTGGTACTTCGGTGCCGTCTGATTTGTTGACGCTGACACCATCTATTGTGATAGTCATTTTTGTAAGATTTACATTGGCTACCTTTCCTTCTTTACCTTTATGATCGCCGCGGAGGACTTTTACAGTATCGCCTGTGCGTACAGGTATGCTTTTAATTCCGTGTTTTTCCACAAGTTCGGGACTCAGCATAGCGCCCAGCAGTTTATGCCTCTTGTGGAGCGGCGCCTGGTACCTGGATTTTCTCTGTTTTCTTGGTTGTGTTGATACCATGTTTTTCACCTACACTATAATCGAGGCTGCTGATGATATCTTCGAATACCGCTCGGCAGCTTCCCTGGCAACAGGGCCTTTTATTTCAGTACCTTTTGGCACGCCTTCATCATCAACTATCACGCATGCATTGTCCTCAAAAGAAACCCGCATTCCATCAGGCCGCCTGAATTCCTTTTTCTGGCGGATTATTACAGCTTTGAATATTTGTTTTCTCATTTCCGGGGTTCCTTTCTTGACGCTTACGATAAGAGTATCTCCAATACCTCCGCGTGGGTATCTGTTCCTCACACCGCGATATTTTAATACCGAAATAACTTCAACAACGCGCGCACCTGTGTTATCGGCGACTTCCATACGGGATGCCGTGTTAATTGCACGCGGTATTTTTGCCTTCATCCCTTTCATAAAGCGACACCTCGCTTTATGCGGTATAGGGTATGCAAAGCATACCCTTCATTTGATAAAACTTTCCTAAAGTTTTTCATTTTGCCACCTCAATAATAACATAGGATTTTGTCTTGCTAAGCGGCCTGCATTCTGCAATCGTTACATTATCGCCCTCTTTTGCATTTATGCAGGGGGGGTTGTGGGCATGTACCTTGGTCTTTCTCTTCTCGTACCGCTCGAATTTTGCAATCTTTTTGACAAATGTTCTCTGCACAACAACAGTATTATTCATTTTGTCGCTGACTACGACTCCTTTTAAAACCTGCCCTCTTACGGGCAACGCTCCATGAAAAGGACATTTGGGATCAGTACATTCTTTTGCTGGCGGTAAAACGTCCAGCCCGATATCTCGTGCCATTATTATACCTTCTATCTCCTGAATTTTTTCTTAAATTTTGTCTGGATTCTGTTTTCGGGTTGCGAGACCAATAATTTTCCATCGACTTTGAGCGTCAGCGGTAAGTAACGTTTACCGTCAACTGCCTGATGAGACGTCCTCACCAATGATGGAATTGTGAATATAAACGATGAGCAGGATTTTGATACTTTTTTTACCTGTATACCAGTTCTCTGCACATCGGTTCTTATTGTAAGCAAATTTTTTGTTTCATCGATTATTCTTCCCTCTATTCCTATGAGGGAACTGTTTGTGCTGTCCACTACCTTTGTATCAAGACCGATGAGTTCATGGTGTATGATATTGTGTGGTGTCAGCTTCATTATTCTTTAGGCTCCTTCTGGATTGTTTTTATCCGTGCGATGGTTTTCCTTATCTCTTTTATCCTGCCCGGATTTTCAGGGGCGCCACCAGCCGATGCGACAGCACGTTCGCGGATTAGCTCCATTTTGAGCTTGTCCAGTTCATCCTGCCGCTCGGTTATGTTCATGTTCCTGATTTCATCGACCCGCAGTATTGCCATTACTTTTCCTCCTTCTTATGGAGACGTGACGCCGGGTGCCAGTAATCATATTCAGGATGTTTGTGTTCCATAACATCCCCGTGCATTCTTTCTTCTATATTGCCGGTATGGCCTTCTTCCGCTGTGGGTACAACAGGTGCTTCAGGCGCCTGTTCCGATACCAATTCGGGTTTCACTTCAGGTTTCGCTTCCTGCGGAGTTGCCTTGACAATCTCTACAATGCCTGCTGCCGGTTTCTTTTCAACTGTTTCCGGGGCTCCAACCTGAACGGTCTTAAACCTGCCAGGAAGCTTGACAGTAGGCCTGATTAACCGGACGCGGCATCCGATAACTCCCAGTTTTTTGATCGCAATAGCAAATCCGTCATCGACCAGTTCCATCGCCGGGTTGCCTGCATGAAGCATATTTCCGCCGACAAATTTTTCGGTCTTTTTCCTCGGGCCGGTAAGCTTGCCAGCGATATCAATCTCGCACCCGAGCGCTCCCGATTCCAGTATCCTGCGAAGCATGTTATGACCGGCTTTCCTGAAATAAAGGCCGCGTTCGATTGCGCCTGCAAGCCTTGAGGCCATCATCTGCGCATTGAGTTCCGGGATTTTTACTTCCTGGACATCTATCTGCGGGTTATCAACGCGGAAAACGGTTTCGAGGTCATGTGTGAGCTTGTGGATGGTCTTTCCGCCTTTTCCGATTATCATACCGGGTTTCTCTGCAAATATCGTAATCTGGGTACCCATCGGGGTCCTGTTGATATTCATGCCGCCGTAACCGGCGCGTTCTAACTGCTTGGAAAAGTATTCGGCCATCTGCGCCTTATCAAGACCGTTCTTAACGAATTTTCTTTCAACTCCCATTATTACGCCTCCAGTATCATTTCAACGCTGACTGTTTCGTGGTTCTTCGGAGAAGCCCTGCCCTGCGCCCTGCGAAACTGTCCCATATATGTATGTCCTTTCTTGGTTGCTATATGGGTTATTCTCATGTTCTCGGGATCAAGCCCTTTATACGTGGCATTGCTTTCGACATTTTTTAATACCCTGAGGAATTCCTTTGCAGCTTTCTGCGGGTACCTGCCTGTACACATTCCTTTCCTGTGGGGGATGTTTCTTGTAAATCTCTTATAAGGCACGGCCTGTTTAAGCTCCGATACATTCTCAAGAAAAACTCTGGCTTTATTGAGCTTCATGCCTTTTATTGCAGAGGCTATCTCATGGGCATGTTTTTTTGAAATATGAAGTTCCTTGCCCAGAGCCTTTGAAGTTTTTTCTGGTTCAGGTTCAATTGAATAATTTAGTTTCATGTGAATCACTTCAGCGGGATGAATTTGCTTGATCTTGTAGCTCCGATACCTGCTGCTCCGTGTGAAACTTTCTTTCGTGTCATCACGTATTCACCGAAATAATGACCAACCATTTCAGGAATAATATCAACCGGCACAAACTCTTTTCCACTATGTATGGCGATTTTCAGGCCAATCATTTCAGGCAGCACTATCATATCCCGTAAATGCGTCCTGATATTCTGGTCTTTAATCCTGACTTTGTGCAGTAATTTCTTATGGTCTTCCGAAAGGCCGCGCTGTAATGTCCGGCGCTGTCTTGCCGGTACCAGCAGCGCGAACTCATCCTGGGTCAACTTCTTGAGGTCTTCGACTGTTTTTCCTCTGTATGTATATTCTCCCTTCCTTTTGGGTATTTTAGATGATTCTCTTCTTGCCATGTATTATCACTTCTTTCCGGTTCTTCTTGCCGCTATCGAGCCGACTTTCCGCCCCGGTGGTGTGCCGCGGGCTACGGTCTTTGGTCTTCCCGGATGTTGTCGCCCTCCGCCTCCGAAGGGATGGTCTACCACGTTCATAGCAACGCCCCTGCTTCTGGGCCATTTGGTTGCCCTGACTTTCATCTTGTGGTATTTCTTGCCTGCATTGATGAACGGCTTTTCGGTGCGCCCTCCGGCAGCCACAACGCCTATTGTTGCCCTGCATTTGGGATTTAGCCATTTCATCTCGCCGCTTGGCAGTTGCACCACGGTCTTGCCTACATCATGCGCCACAAGAATCCCGTACATTCCTGAAGCCCTTGCGAATTTTCCTCCATCGCCGGGTTGTGATTCTATATTGCAGATTGGAACCCCTTCGGGGATCTCCGCAAGCACCAGTGTATTGCCCGGCTCTACGGGTGCGGATATACCGCACTGTATGACCTGGCTGACCTCAGTGCCTTCAGGTATAAGCATCAACCGTTCTTCGCCGTTGCTGAATGATATGCGCGCAATGGGTGCGGAGCGTGCAGTATCATGGATTATTTCAAGTACTTTTCCAGTTACAATTCCTTCCTCTACCTTTAAATGTTCAAGGTTTGCCTTGAATTTATGAGAAGGAGCTTTGTACGTCGGAGAACCTTTTCCCCTGCTCTGAGAAATAATTCTATGTCCCATATTATCACCTTAAAATATTCCTAACCTTGAGGCAAGTTCGGTCGCTGTGTTGGGTTCCTCAAATGTTACTATGGCTTTCTTTTTTCCTTTGGAGGTCAGCATCATATTAACGGTTGCCACCTTCACACTAAAGAGTGCCTCTATCTCTTTTTTCACTTTTGGTTTAGTATCGCTGACATCAACGATGAACTGGAGAACATTATCCTTTTCAGCCATCAATGTCGCTTTCTCTGTCACATAAGGGTGCTGGATCATTGCATTGCCTCCTCGAGCTTTGCTATTGCCGATTCGGTAAAGATTGTCAAACGTCCCGCATGTGTTCCAGGAGCCAACAATTCTGTGTTAAGCTGATCAAAAATAACAATATCCACTCCGGCAAGATTCCGGGCCGCTTTGGCTATTCCATTATCCTCGGCTGTCACGATCAAAATGCTCTTTGCATTCTTGTATCTCCTGCCCCTGAGCTTTCCTCTTCCTGCCCTGATGGTGGTTTCTTTTGCTCTCTCTATATCGTCCCAGACCTTTGCTGCTTCCAGGAAAGATTTTACATCTTTTGTTTTGGTAAGAGCCGCAAGATTATCGACCGCGATCAAAGGTAATTGTGCAGAGAATTTATGTCCCCTTTTCGTTACAAGTTCTAAATTACCTGTCGCTGCAAGTGCTGACCTGATGGCTTTTTTCCGCTCTTTGTCATTGATTTTTTCGGTCCTGTCAGTTTCAGGTTTAGGCGGATGGGCTTCTCTTCCCTTAACAGCCTGTGGTATCCTTGCTGATTTGCTGCCATTCTTTAATCTGGCAACCCTTGACACGCCGCGTCCCGGTCCCCATCCTTCGGCTGAGGTTCGTAAGCCTGCATACATATGCGGACCGTAGGGCTGCTGCCTGTTCGCCTGGGCTGCAAGCAACGCTTTCCGCTATGAAAGATTGGATAGGCACAGGATTGACAAACAATCAAAGCGGAGGCGCGCTTTGTGATGGATTACAAGATTCTAGTGCAGTTACAGGTGGATTTGCAGATATAAACTCCCTTATCGGGCACCCCGGAGTGATAAGATTATCAGTCATTACAAATGGAAATCAAGGGGGGATA
>JAPZAO010000146.1 GCA_027460615.1 Candidatus Methanoperedens sp. | reverse complement strand
TTATTAAAAAGATAGTCGTATTCTTTCTTGCGTCTTTCGACAAGTTTTTTGTTAAAGTTATCTATTATATTTTTAGATGCAATCACTTCGCTTATTGAAGTTTCGATGATATCATTGAACGATTTTTCAAAGTTTTCATTTTTTAGTTTCAAATAATGAAGAATACTTCTGTAATCTTCGAGTTTGCCCAGCAAATCTGCTCTAACAGAGTATATAAGAAAAGTATCTGTATCATTTAGATGTTTTAAATTATTCTTAAGTTGCTGGTTTGAAGTTTCGATCCCATTTATAACCTTATTTGTTAATTCATCCCTCCTCTTTGTAAAGATGAATATGTTCTCATTTGTTTTCTTTAAAATAAAAAAACCAAGTATGACAGGGATTAAAAGATATCCAAATATTCGAAATGATTTTTGCTTTTCGATATCTGATAATATTTCTTCTAATTTCTTAACTTCTGTTAAGAACTCTCTTCCTACCGCTATCCTGTGAATCTCATCTTGATCTACCAAATACCTGCACCACTCACTCCAATATACCCGCACATTTAAAATTATATCGACCAGACGCAGCTTAGCATGGTTGAAAAACCTATGGGCAAGATTATTAACATAATAAAAGAATAATTAACATAAGCAGATACCACGTGCAGGAAGTAAGATGAGCAAAAGCGCAAAAACTGAACCAAAAACAGACGAAATTCTTGAGCAACTGAAGAGCTTCGACTTTATCCACAGCGTTCTGCTTTTCGGCTCGCGCGCAAGAGGGAAAACCGGAAGAGATATTGATATCTGCATCATCCCCTCAAGAGAACTCAATCTAAGAGAGCGGTTATCCATTGATTCTGCCATGCCATCGGGTGTTGACATTTCAATGTACAACGAACTGCCGGTTCATATCAGAAAAAGGATTGCCGAAGAAAGTAAAGTACTTTACACAAAGGATATGTACTATTTGCTCACGCTTTTTAAAGAAAACGACTTGGAATATGTGGGCTACAGGCGACATAGGGAATATTACAACAAGGTAGTGAGGGGAATGAGCAGGAGAGTAAGGGTTTAACATGGACACAGAAAGAATAAAAGACAAATTGAGTGAACTTCTGGTTTATATCGCTGAACTTGATGAGGATATCCCTGACACAGAAGATGAATACATCGGGGAGCGCCGCACGAGGAGAGCCTGCGAGAGAACTTTCCAGCTTGCCTGCGAGGACGTTCTAGATATATGCAACCTGATAATCGCTGGAAAAAGCCTGGGACTCCCGAAGGATAACAGGGATGCTGTACGAAAGCTTGCCGATGACAAAATAATCCCTAAAAAACTCTCAAACAGTCTTGAGGATATGGTCAGCTTCAGGAATCTACTTGTTCACAGGTATGGCAAGGTGGACGATTCAAGAGCTTACCAATACCTGAAAGAGGATATTGATGACCTGTATGAGTTCGCAGAAACAATCGAAAAATTAATTGAAGCCTGACCATTGCGCCGAAACTACAAACTATGCCCATCAACCTCATCATCTCCCGCCTCAAAAACCGCTACCCTCCAGGCAAATTCAATTTGCGTGACCCTTTTCTCCAGCTAATAGCCACAGTCCTCTCCCAGCGCACCCGCGACGAGGTCACGGACAGGGCATCAGAGAAACTGTTTTCGAAATATGGAACCCCGGCAGCGCTTGCACATGCCGATGTTGCGGACATAGAGGAACTGATTCGGGAAGTCGGGTTCTACCGCATAAAAGCGCCGCGCGTAAAAGAAATAGCCCGGATAATCAGCAATGATTACAAGGGCAAAGTTCCTGACGATATGGAAGCATTGCTCTTGCTTCCGGGCGTCGGCAGAAAAACCGCAAATTGTGTTCTCGTTTATGGTTTTGGCAAGGATGCGATTGCTGTGGATACCCATGTCCACCGGATCTCAAACAGGCTCGGGCTTGTGAGCACAAAATCACCCGAGGAGACAGAAATTAAACTTCGCGAAGTCCTCCCGAAGAAGCACTGGAGGAATATCAATGAACTGTTCGTGAGGTTCGGGCAGGATATATGCAGACCTGTCGGGCCGAAGTGCGAGGTGTGTATGCTTGGTGAGATGTGCCCGAGTAAGAGGAAAAAGTGAAGGGCTTGTCGGGAAGGATTCAGCCATCTCACCCAATATACCCCAAATCCTCCTCTTTCCTCTTCTTTTCCTGTATCTCTTTCAAATACCTCTTAAAACCTTCATCGAATTTCTTAGCTTCACTCTCAATCCTGCTCATATCAATCCCAATTCCCAGAAGCTCCGAAACCTTCTTTATCCCTGCATAACATGCTTTTATATCCAACACATCAGGAAAAACCGTCTCGCTGAGTAAAGATATTCCATTAATCCCATTGCGCTTTGCATATTCGATTACAAGCCCGTTAACCCCGCTTATCTGCAGGCTGCCATCCGCTATCTCCACATCTTTACTCTTTAAAAATTCAAGTAGCTCAGGCGAGGTCGCGACCCCGAATACATGCGGCTCCTCAACATATTTCTCTACATGCGTTGCTATTACCGTATAAACAGTATCAACCCCGCAAAGCTTCGCCGCTTCGATTATTTTTTCGGCGAGTTCATTATCCTTTGCAATATAGCCAATTTGCATATCGCCCGAGAACAGTATGATATTTTTTTCCTGCGAATAGTAGAACTTGAAAGGGCTTTTATCCCTGTCCACGGGTACTACCAGCCCCTTCTCAAAAAAAGCAATCGAAGGCGAGAGATACGGAACCGGAATATCCGCAAACAATTCCGGCTTTAAGAATTCTATAAAATAGTTAACAGTAGTCCTTGCGACCATTCCCATGCCCGGAAGACCGACCAGCATTCGGGGGTTTGCCATTTCAGGTTTCTTATAAAATCTTATATCCATAGTTTCTTTTTTCAAAATCTCGCTTATGTATCATCAATGTTTCCGTAATGATAAATGTTCTATCCGGTGCGTCCGAATATTTCTTTAGCCTGAATAACCTTTACTCAAATTCAAGGAAAAATACTGATTTAAATCGAATATTAGCTACTATAATGCCGCCATTGGATGTTTGGAATGGTAAAAAAGATTTATTGGATAGTCGGAAGAAAATACCAGGGAATTCATTGAAATCGGGGGCATGGCCGGTTTTCAAGGAACTCAGATTGAACATTGAATTGTTTTTAACTGTATCGGAAATTATAAGTATTATGCTCCTATTAAATAATAGGGAATAGACATTTTAAAAACATATTCTGGCTTATGAATGCGGGGAAGAAAAAATGCGGCTTGATTAAATTGGCTATGATAACCCTGATTTTGTCAGGATTTATCAGTATAGCTCTGGCTTTAGATAATCCCGTCCAGTGGGCACCAGGGGTATCAGCCAAACTAGAGCGTGGTGGTAATATTACATTGGGTGAATATTCTGTGAAGGCCGTTTCGTTCCCTGCCCCTGTAGAACATGATAAATATATGAATATACCCGCTGAGCCGGTTGAGCAGTTTGCAGGATTGAATATATCCAAAAAAGGTATTTTAATCGATACTATAGTACTCGGACTTGGAGAATCATATATATCACCGGATAATGAACTGAAAGTTACGGTTAAAGATATGCCTTCTAAGGATTCCAAGGTGTGGCTTTTTGAAAGTTACGAACCCTGGGCGACAATTGAATTGGACCCGAGGGGCAAACCGGAGCTTTCGGTATCAGTGGAGACAGACAAAACCGAGTACGCATTATCATCAGCAACAGAAATTGTTACGGTTGTAACCTTAAGAAATACCGGTACCGCTGATGCGTTTAATGTTGGCATGAAGCTCAAAACCGATCTTCCAATTAAGAGGGGAAGCTTAAATTTCCATTATGATAGGGTGAAAAAAGGTTCAGCCTCAGAAACCATCACGTTTTCATTACCCAAAATCGTTAAAACGAAATCTTATGAAATAGTTGCAAATGCAACAGGCTACGATGTCAAAGAACATCCATACACTACAGAGTCCGAAAATACTATTTCAGTATTAACAGAGCCACAGGTAAGCCTTTCTATAAATAAGAGCGCAAATGACAGGATATATTTAAAGGATTTTGCGATTGTGTCGCTAACAGTTAAAAACAATGCAAAGGACGATCTTAAAAATGTGAGTGTTACCGATTACGTGCCAGATGGATTTAAACTAACGAATAATAATTCGCTGCACTGGGTCTTTGATCTTCCTGCTATGGGATATTGGGACTTCCACTACTTGATAAAACCCCAGGTGCCCGACCCGGATGGCATCGTATTACCATCTGCTATGGCTGAATTCACATACGAAAATGAATTTTATTCCGTAAAATCAAATGAGGTCGCTGTTGTGGTTTACGGACCCAGCATTGTACTGGATAAAAAGACGGACGTTTCTGAAATCAATCCAAACGATCTCGTAACCGTAACGGTAGTTGCAAGAAATAGCGGGACCACCCCTACAAGGGTCAATGTCACGGATGCATTGCCCCCGGACGCCACCATTGTCAGCGGCAGCACCTCAACCGAAGCGTATCTGGAAGCAAACAATGAAGTGAAATTCAGTTATGCTTTTAAAATCAATTCCAAACAGCAGATTAAGCTTCCCAGGGCAACTGCAGAATATTACGAACTTGGAAATAAAGGCGCTAAGATCAGCACAGAGAGCCAGGAACTTGAAATAAAGATAAAATCTCCTGTTATTACTAAACAAGCACCTGTCCCTCAAATTACAACACCTCAGCCTGCCCAGGCACCAACACCTGTTCCGACAGAAGCCCAAATCCCACAATCTGAAAAACCAGTCATTCAAAGCGTCGTGCGAAAACCGCAGATGTCCCCGGCTGAAGTCGATTCCCTCTTGAATTTGCTGCTGGGTTGCAATGACAATACCAACACAAGTCTTACTGCGTCGGCCGGCTGTAAATTCTACGGATTTTCTTCCACATCATAGATATTGAATTTACAAAAAGAAATTATGGCTTAAAAAATAAGCAAATACCTGAACTCCTTACCTCTGGCTTACAGAATAAGTGACCATTTTCCTATCCAGCGTCATATCCGCAGGGTCATCTTCCACATCAAAATGCGGGATTCCATATTCGTCATTCATTTTCGAAACAATCGTCTCAAAATCCGCCCCTTCCATTAATTCCATGATAAGCACCATCACTGGCCCTATTATCTTGTAATCACAGAACCATTTATGCAATATAAGGTCAACACTATCGCTCCCAACAAAATTTCGGAACACATCTTTGTAGTACAGCTCACTCTTACAGCAGTCCAGGTAATATAATTGGTATGGTTTTCTGTCTGGAAGGTCAAACCCTTCCTTCATGGCTTCGGTAAAGTAACGCACATCATTGCTCAGGCTCAGATGTTTGCCATATCCTGCATGGGTTTTTAGATAAATGAAATCTTCATGTGCCAGCGATTCCCGCCAGAATTCCTGCAGGTTCCCGTCATAATTGCGGCCGAGGACAAGGCGTATGCGCGCTTTGATATTTTTGTTAGCATAAGTGAAATTTTTCTGGTATTCCTCGAACCCCCGTTTGCCTTCATTCATACGAAAGCCTATCATTCTCAGTATTCGCCTTGCCTCCAGGAATACCCTGTAGTCAAAATCCGCACCGAGCGGGTCAGGTCCGACAAGGAGGGTTCCGTTGAACTCACCGTTGCTGAAAAGCATGTCGTATCGCGGGGCAGTCCGGGTTATTGGGCTCATATAATTGCCTTTGGTGATGATATTGGTATTTAATCAAATTTCGACAGCACACCTCTTCAAACATCCTCAAGCATGGTAAACCCGTAGAACAACTTTTTTCCGACCTCATCCAGCCCTTCAAGGTCATCCCGCACAATTTTCACGCTGTTCGGGGCTGCCAGTTCGCCATTAACTTTGGAGGTTTCATGCAGTACTATCGCGTCTGCTGTAATTTTCCCAAGGATATTGCAGTTCCTTCCTATATCAACCGTTCCTTTCGTGATAATATTACCATGGATGATACAGCTTCGTCCGATTGCGATATCTCCGGTGGTGCGGATACTCCCGAACAACGTGTCATGGTTTCCCATCGACATGGAACGGGCCCGGATATTCCCGAGCAGGCGGCAGTGGCTTCCAATCACGGCGCGCGATGTGGTCTTTATCGCTTCAAGGTCTATTTTTGTCCTGTTGGGTATCGACAACAGTTTAGCATCAGAAGGCTCTTCCGTGAAAAGTTCATCAAGCGCCTTTTCAACCTCCTCCTCATTACCGAAGCGGAGCAATGCCATGAGATAGAAGAATATGAACATCACAACAGGGAGGGGATTGCGCACCACCAGCCATCCTTTAACATCATAGCCACCGCTTATTTTCACATTGTTCCCAACATCAAGATTGCCTGCCGCAAAGAGTTTCCCGTTGATATTGACAAATTCGCCGAGATACGCATCTGTCTTTGTCCTGACATCCCCTGTTATATCAGACCACATATCTATTCTGATATCGTTCTCCGAAAGAACGTTCCCGTTTATCTTCACATGCTCCCCTGCTATAACCATGCCGGCTATCAAACCGTAAGCGAGTTCTGCGTAATTCCCTACAATAACATCGCCGCGGACCACGATGGAATGCTCTTCCATAATTGTATAATCCGGTATTATGAGTCCTTTCAGTTCAGCTATAGCAAAAGCCTCCATCCCTGTATAGTTGCAGGATATGATAAATATTAATATCAACAAGACCGATTTAACGGCTATGTGCGAACTCAAGGTAATCCTCAAAGGAAAAACGATTATGGAAGACGTCGTACGTTTGACCGCGGATAAAGATGCCATCAAACTCCAGAGTATCCTCGGTGAGACAAAAACCGTCCATGGCAGGATTGTTGACATTAATATAACAAAACAGGAAGCTATAATAGATGGCTAAACAATCTGGCGCCCGGGAGAATGACAGATGAAGGCAAAAGTTGCAATAAATGGCTATGGAACTATAGGAAAACGCGTGGCTGACGCCGTGGCTGCCCAGGACGACATGGAGGTCGTGGGCGTTGTTAAGACAAGACCGAGTTTTGAGGCACGAATCGCTATTGAAAAAGGTTTTACGCTTTATACTACTTCAAAGGAAAATATCGAGGAGTTCAGGAAATCAAAAATTGAGGTTGGCGGCACGCTTGAAGAACTGCTTGATAAAGCAGATATCGTGATTGACGCCACGCCCGGCGATACTGGCGATGAGTACAAGAAACTCTATGAAAAACACGGCGTTAAAGCCATCTGGCAGGGCGGGGAAGAACATGAACTTGCAGATTTTTCTTTCAATTCAGAGGCAAATTACGGCGATGCTCTTGGCAGGGATTTTACCAGGGTTGTCTCATGCAACACCACAGGACTTGTAAGGGTGCTGTATGCACTTGATACTGCATTTGGCGTCAGGAAGGCGCGGGTGACATTGATGCGGCGGGCTGCCGACCCCAATGACATAAAAACAGGCCCGATTAACGCTCTCATTCCAGACCCCATTAAACTTCCCTCGCACCACGGCCCTGATGTAAATTCGATTCTTCCGGATATTGATATCACAACGATGGCTGTAAAGACCTCGACCACGCTCATGCATCTTCATGCGCTGAATATCGAATTGAAAAAGGCATGCAAGGAAGACGATATTATTAAAGTCTTTGAAAAAAGACCGAGAATCATGCTTGTGAGCAGCAAGGACAGGATAAAATCAACTGCCGAGGCGATGGAATTGGCAAAAGACCTTGGAAGGCCGAGGGGCGACATGTGGGAGAACGTGGTTTGGAAGGATTCGATTGCGATTAACAAAGGTGAACTCTATTTCTTCCAGGCTATACACCAGGAATCGGATGTTGTGCCTGAGAACGTGGATGCCATCAGGGCGATGCTTGAGATTGAGAAGGAAGGCGCGAAATCGATAAAGAAGACGAATAAGGCGCTTGGGATTAAAAGCTAGAACCACTTATCCAGCGTCTTCTGTCCTTCATCTGAAGCTTCGAGCAGACGCTCCACCGCTTTTGACACCCGTTCCTGTGAGAAATCATGCCCTTCGCATAGGAACTTTATTATCGCTGCCGAATCGGGTTTTTTCCACTTAAGTTCATAATCCTGCGTAACATCAGGAGCAAGGAACAGGGCTTTTATTTCTGCCAGGTTTTTAATCTCGGCATTCAACTCGCCGAGCGCTCCCTCGATGCTTCCGTGTTTTTTTATCAGTTTCAGGGCTTTTTTCGGACCTATCCCCTTTATACCCTCATTATAATCCGTTCCCACAAGAAGCGCTATATCAACCAGTTGTTCCCTTGAAATCTCAAGTTTAAGAAGACCGGGTTCAAGTTCGATAAGTTCGGGTTTTACATCGACATACACACTTTTCCCGGGAAGCTTCCTTTTTCCGGAAACTGCAAGGTTCCTGACCATGACGGATGCGCCGAACAGCAGCGAATCGTAATCCTGCGAACCTGCTGCATAAGCTTTTTTCTCCCTCACCATGAATGCCGCCTGCGCTTCACCCTCTGAAGGCGCCTGGATGACCGGCACACCCATGAACCCAAGCAGGTTTTTGGCATCATCAATCATATTCCCGCCAATACGGGACGACGCCTGGGCGTGTTTGAAAGCTTCCTCTTCATCGCCTTTTGCTTTTGCCTCTTCATATTTTTCTCTGGCTTCCGTGCGTATTTTTTTCCGTTCCTCGATAGTATTATTCTTGAATGCCGGAGGCGCCCCGTCAAAAACAAATACCGGTTTGATGCCGGCTTCGACAAGATTTGTAGTCCTGTATAAAAAACCTGAAAGATGGGATGTTATCTCGCCGTGGGAATCAATGAGCGGCGTGCCGTCGCGCTGGCGGATTATGCTCAGGAACTGGTAAAGGGTATTGTAGGCATCGATAGCGATTACTTTCCCTTTTAGCTCTATTAGCTCTATCTCCTTTTTATCAAAGAGGTCACCAAGGTCAACCCCCATTTCAATCCCTCAGTTCAGAGGTCATCCCTCAATCTGACATCTATTACAGAATCGTTGTCGGCTTCAATGCCTTTTACGATGAGAAGATTGCCTTTGCGGTTTATTAACTCGGCTGCCGAAACCTTGACCTGATGTTTATCTTTTGATTCGCCGTTCTTATGCACAATCAGCACCTTTGTCCCCCTTTCGAATTTTTCCATGATGCTGCCGAGAATTGGTTCGAAATCAGAGTATATCAACACATCAGTTAATCCTGAACTGGATTTTTTAATCACACCGATGGGCTGGATTGTAAGATTCAACTGAATGACCTCGTGATAATTAACCGTTTATTCATACGTCCTGCTTATATCCTTTTCGCAATTATGCGGATAGTTCCGCTATTCCTGACTTAACTGCCTCTGCCGACTTATCAAGGGCTTTTTTCTCATCAGAAGTCAGTTTTAGTTCTATTATCTCTTCCACACCCTTGCGCCCGAGCTTCACAGGAACGCCAAGATAAATATCCTTCTTGCCATATTCGCCGTTAAGGTAAGCGCACGCAGGCAAAACCCTTTTTGTATCCTTCACAACCGCCTCTACCATGTTGGTCACCGCAGCCGAGGGCGCGTAAAAGGCGCTTCCGGTTTTCAGGAGATTGACAATTTCAGCTCCGCCGTTGACCGTCCTATCAACGAGGCGCTTGATTGCAACTTCAGGCAGGAGTTCCGTAATCGGGACACCGGAAACCGTTGTAAAGCGCGGAAGCGGCACCATTGTATCGCCGTGTCCCCCAAGCACCATTGCGCTTATATCCCGCGCAGAGCAGCCAAGTTCCATTGCGATAAAAGCGGCAAACCTCCCTGAATCCAGCACGCCGCTCATCCCGAACACCCGCGCCGGGTCAAAACCTGTGGTCTTCATTGTAACGTATGTCATTATGTCAAGCGGGTTGGTGACCGTGATGACCACGGAATCAGGCGCGTATTTTGCGATATTCTGCGAAACTTCCTTGATGATTTTGGTATTTATTTTCAGCAGGTCTTCTCTTGTCATGCCGGGTTTTCTTGCTATTCCTGCGGTAACGACAACCACGTCCGAGCCTTCGATATCCTTATAGTCGTTCGTGCCTGTTATTTTTGAATCATACCCGAATAGGGAACCTGCTTCCATGAGGTCAAGGGCTTTTCCCTGCGGCAGTCCTTCGACTATATCAGTCAGGACAACGTCCCCGAGTTCTTTTTCTGCGATTCTCTGCGCTGCTGTCGCGCCCACAGCGCCGGCGCCGATGATTGTGATTTTTGGCATGTTTTCTCACCTGATTAAATTAACCGCAGATGAACGCAGATAAACGCAGATGCGGATTAAGAATCGGTGTTCATCGGCATATCCTACGGTTTCTTATGTTTTTTATTAGGATTCAAAGCATGATACTATTTGTGTTTAAGCCTTACGCATTCTTACATAACTTCATCAAATGTTAGTAACTGCTCAAGAAACATAGCTGAAATTCTATTTTTTATGTCACTTTTGAACTCAGTCGTTTCCAAAGTCGTTATTATTATTTTGATATATTTCTCAAATATTTCTCGTATTATCCTGTCTTTATTTTCAAAAACTTCAAAAGAAGGAGTCTTTTTTATTTCTTTAAAAGTTTGCAATGCATAGCGAATCGAATCTGCTACTTTTTTCTCATCAACAGTTTCCAGCCAGTTTTTAATGGTATTTTCGATTAAGTTTTTAATTATTATCTCCTCTATTTCATAATATTCCTGATTTTCTTTTTGTTCTTCCAATTTTTTCTGAATCTCTTCTATAGCACTTAAACAATCTACACCTTTTTGTATTGCTAAGGTAATTGATTTTAATTCGTTTTTATCACGAAATTCTTTTAGTTGTTCAAATGTGCCTTTGGATATTTTTATTGTTACAAACTCGGCAGACATGCATTGTAAATACACATTCTTGCTATAAATATGTAATTAGGTGGTAAACATTACACTTAAATAATAAAAGGTAGATGTAATGGTATGCAAACGTCACAAAACACAATAAAGTTAAAAGACTTCAGGACAGAATTTAAAAATTGGTGTCAACAGAATAGTGAAATCGTGGATGTTGAGTTCTTTGGTTCAGCTATTGATCGACCTAATGAATGGGTACGGGGAAAATCTGACATCGATGTAGTTGTTTTTGGCAACAACATATCAGGAGAAACTAAGAGATTGACGCATAAATTGTTCTGGGGACTTAACCAGAAATATGACTTAAGGCTTGAAGATGTTGCAGCGCTACATCCTCTAATATTTTTCATTGACTCACCTCATAGGCAAGTACTCTATGCTCTTATAAAATCGGGAAAGTTTGACAGCCCAGAATTTAGAAAATTACTTAAGAGAATTTTGAAAAACCTACCAAAAGATATAATACATAATAACTATATTTAGTTAGTATGGCGTCGTTTATTGATTTTGCATTTCGAGAAGAGTACGAACGAGTAAAACGTTTGGGAGATAAGTTGTCAGCGATTGAAAAGTTGATCGACTGGGAAACATTCCGACCTATTGTTGAAGGTATGTACGACAATAAAACCGAGAAAGGTGGACGTCCCAACATCGATGAA
>JAPZAO010000145.1 GCA_027460615.1 Candidatus Methanoperedens sp. | reverse complement strand
GGCCTGGCGTGCCGGCCGAGCGACCTGGGCATGCGCGGCGGCCCGCCGCCGGAGTCCCTCCAGGCCTGCGCGAGCTCGACCGCCAGCGAGGCGTGCAGCTTCACCATCGACGGCCGCACCGTTTTTGCCTGTCAGGGAGAGAAATGCTTCTTCCAGCGACTTTGTACCTGTTTTTGTCTTAAGACCTTCAGGGCTCCCTTCTGCAACGATTTTCCCCTGGTCTATAATTGCCACGCGGTCGGCAACTCGCTCCGCCTCATCCATATAATGGGTTGTGAAAAATACTGTAATACCCGTGGTGCCGTTTAAATTTTTCAGGTATTTCCAGATGGAATTGCGCGTCTGCGGGTCAAGTCCGATGGTAGGCTCATCCATGAATAATACTTCCGGAGTATGCAAAAGCCCGCGTGCTATCTCAAGCCGCCTCTTCATTCCGCCAGAGAAGTGTTTCACCACATCGTTTTTCCTGTCCAGGAGCTCTACAAAATTAAGAAGTTCTTCGATTTTGTTCTTTAAAATCTTATCAGGCACTTTGTATAAAACACCATGGAATTCCATGTTTTCGTAAGCAGTAAGCTCGTCATCAAGGCTTGGATCCTGAAACACTATTCCAAAAGAGCGCCTCACTGCGTCCTGGTTTGCAGTCGGGTCGTAGCCGTTCACGAGCATTGTCCCGGTCGTGGGGTGAAGAAGAGTTGTGAGCATCTTTATTGTGGTTGTTTTCCCGGCGCCGTTGGGCCCGAGAAACGCAAAGGTTTCCCCCCGTTTTACTGAAAAGGAAATATCATCTACGGCTGTAAAGCTGCCAAACTTTTTTGTGAGATTCCGCACATCTATCGAGTAATTATCTGTTTTTTCTTTTTGGGGCATAGCAATCTCAATAATGTTAGATATATTAATATATTGAATCGAACCATACGATAGACTACTCATATATTTAATAGTTTGTGCGAAAAATTCGCAAAAAGAGGCATGACGCAATATGGCAAAAATGTGGACATCGAATGAAGAGTTTGATTTTGAAACTGCAAGAGACTACGCAAGCAAGCTTGTATTGCTTGCCTGCGCCCAGCGAGCAGGAATATTTGAAGCGCTTTCCGGGGAAAAGGATATAGCGACCCTGAAGAAGGCGCTCAATGCCGATGAGAGGTCTCTCTTCATTGTTATTGAGGCGCTTTGCGCTTTGGGATACGTCCAAAAGAGGCTGGACAGGTATATCATAGCCGAGAAAGCACGTTCTCTCTTTATTGAGCGCGGTGAGGATTATGTTGGAGGGTCTCTTCCCCATTTTCTCGATATAATGGAAGCATGGCTTAAGCTTCCCGGGATAATCAAAGGAGCAAAGCCCGAGAGATCAGAGCGTGATGTTGCAGCTTTCATGAACGCCATGGCATCAAGGCCGGATGAAGTTGTAGAGGAAGCCGTAGAGCACTGCCTGAAAAGGAAGAAAAATGCGAAAAACGTGCTTGACCTCGGGGGCGGGCCTGGTAAGTACTCAAAAGCCTTTGTGAATAGAGGCGTAAAAGCGGTTCTTTATGATATGCCGGATACTATCGATTACGTCAAAACCAGGTTCGGACTTGGGGATGTCAGGAACCTGACCATGAAGAAGGGGGATTTTACGAATGAGTTCGTGAATGAATTCGCAGGCGAGTCATTTGACATTGTTTTTATGGGCAATATCTGCCATATCTATTCAGAAAAAGAGAACAGGAAGCTCATAAAGCGCGCCGGTAATATTCTGGGAAGCGGCGGGATGATCGCCATCGAGGACATGGTCCGGGGACGAAGCCCCATGGCAGAAATGTTTGCCGTAAATATGCTGGCAAACACGGAAGATGGAAGCACATACACTGAAGCGCAGTACAGGGAATGGCTCACAGATGCCGGGTTTCGCAAAATCGAAATAATTGACATTGCGCAAAAGAGTAACCAGCTTATCACGGCTTTTTTGGGGTAAAATATGGACGAGACAGACAAGAAAATAATCGAACTGTTAAAACAGGACGGAAGAATGGATGATGTGGAGATAGCCCGAAAAATTGGGATTTCCCACGATACGGTTAAACGAAGAAGGAAAAAACTCGAAGAGGAGAGTTACATTAAAATCCAGGCCAATATCAATCCACGTAAGCTCGGATATAAATATGTCTTTATCTTAGGAATTACACTTGCACCAGGAAAAGATGTAAGAAAAATTGCAGAGAAACTGGCTTCCAAGAAAGAGTTCTTTTTTGTAGCGCTTTCGTTGGGCCCAACTCATTCCATAGTTGCTTCATGCTATGCCCAGGACCAGATAATTCTCAATAAACTGGTTGAAGAATTACGAACCTGGAAAGAGATAGAAAAAATTGAGACCAATATCATTTACGAAGTTTTGAAATCGGGATATCACGATATTCCACTGGTAACTATTTAAAGATGAAATCTTTTGGGAAAAGATATAATAATTCAATAACATTTAATGCTCAATCGACTGATGGTCCAAATGAAACTCAAATTAAATACCGGAAAGCATAATATTTTGATATCGGCTATTGTTTTGATCATCTCAGTACTCCTGCTTATCAACAGGCTCCTGGCGACAGGCCCTGTTCAGCTCATTTTGGAGAACGGCCAGGCAGTCCCGATAGAGGGGGTCTCGTATTTTTCACTGAATGAGGTGTTGTTCCTGATCATAACTGCATGGTTTGGAGGTATGTCATTCCTTTATATATTCCTGCTCTCAAACGAAAGCGAAGCGCCCGCATTAAAAGAGAATACAGCAGCAGAGAATAAAAGTGCAGCCATGCTGGCAGCCAATCTGCTTGTTGGTGATGAGAAGATATTGCTACAGAAAATCATCGATGGCGGTACGATATTACAGAGGGAACTTATTTTAAAGACCGGCTTTTCGGAGCCAAAAGTGAGCAGGCTTCTTGATAAGCTTGAGAGAAGAGGATTGATAATACGCCAGAGGAATGGAATGGGAAACCGGGTATTGATAAAATAGCTATGTAAGACCTGATTTCATTTTTTCGAAACTGTTTTCAAGACAATTTCAGGGAACTATTAAATGGTCTTTCAGCCCTGTGACGATATATGAACAGGAAGATTTCTGGTGTTCGAACATTCCATTGTGGCTACTGGATGTTATAACAGGAGATATCAGTAATACATTATAATTCGTATTATTCGTTGTCAGGATACCGGGGCAAGGCGGCATAACAAATGATGGAAACCATAATGGAACTGCAGGATGTCTGGAAAATTTACAAGATGGGCGAAGTGGAAGTGCCGGCTCTGAGAGGGGTAAGCGTAAAAATAAAGAAAGGAGACTTTGTGGCTATCATAGGTGCCTCGGGAAGCGGCAAGTCCACAATGATGAACCTGATAGGCTGCCTGGATATTCCTTCCAGAGGAAGCCTCTACCTCCGGTCGCAAGACATCAG
Organism: Candidatus Methanoperedens sp.; assembly: GCA_027460615.1. Lineage (GTDB taxonomy): Archaea > Halobacteriota > Methanosarcinia > Methanosarcinales > Methanoperedenaceae > Methanoperedens. The sequence goes on along the minus strand of JAPZAO010000145.1, from coordinate 8,197 downwards.
CACATTAAGCGAATCAGACCTTGCATCATTCAGGGGAAAGACTATCGGTTTTATTTTCCAGCAATACAACCTGATCCAGTCGATGTCTGCTTTTGAGAATGTGAAACTTCCATTGGAATTCCTGGAATATGATGACCAAAAAGCAGCAAACAGGGCAAGAGAAATACTGACACTGGTAGGGTTGAATACCATGATGCATCATCGGCCGACACAGCTTTCCGGGGGTCAGCAGCAAAGAGTGTCCATAGCAAGATGCCTGGCTGGCGACCCCGAGATAATCCTTGCGGATGAACCGACCGGGGCACTTGACAGTGTTACAGGCAGGGAAGTCCTGGATATGCTTCACAGATTGTGGGAAGAGCAGGGAAAAACGATCATAATGGTCACTCACGACCTTAATCTGGCCAAATATGCTCACACAACAATTGAACTGAAAGATGGAGAGATTTTGAAAATATCTGAAAATAATGAGGTGAAAGACCCCGTATTTAAATACGGGGACTAATGAAAATGAATAGGATAATGAAAATGATAATGTTTCCGGTTTTGATAATACTGCTATTGACAGCTTACACCCCTCTGGTTTATGCGGGTTTAGCAGGTTCAACAGTATTATCAGTAAGTCTTGCGAACTATGACCCTAATCCTGCTATTGCAGGAAATACCGTGGATGTACGTATAGGTATCCAGAATATCGGCGGTTCGAGTACTAACGATCTTATGATGGAAGTTGTGCCAGCATATCCTTTTGAGCTTGTACCCGGCCAAAGCGCAGTACAGGATGTAGGAATAGTTCAGCCTTATCAGACGAGTGATCCGACTGCAAATATGAAAGTCGTAATGTACCATATGCAAATAAACAGGAATGCACCGGCAGGTAGTTACCAGCTCAAAGTTAAGTATTATGAGGCGGGTTCAACCGATGTGACCGAGCAAATCCTGTCCCTTGATGTGAAGAGCAAAGAAAGTGCTGAAGTGATACATATTGACCAGACGATGCTTGTTCCGGGAAAGCAAAGCAGCTTAAAATTCACAATCAATAATGTCGGGAATGCACCCTTGAGGGATTTGACTTTCAGCTGGTCGAATGATGATAAGATAATTCTTCCGGTCGGAAGTGACAATACCAAATATATCAGGTACATTGATATTGGCAATGGCAGTGAACTGGAATACCAGGTGATGGCAGATACTAATGCAGTACCGGGATTATACAAACTGAACTTATACCTGACTTATGAAGATTCTATGTCAAACCAGACGAAAACAATAAGCACATTTGCCGGGGTGTATGTTGGCGGAGGAACGGATTTCGATGTGGCATTCTCGGATAATTCAAACAGCCAGATGTCTTTCACCGTTGCCAATATCGGAAGCAACCCAGCAAACTCGGTATCAGTGGTTATTCCGGATCAGCCGGGCTGGAGTGTAAGCGGCTCAAATTCAATCATCATAGGGAATCTTAACAAAGGAGACTACACGGTTGCAAGCTTCAAGTTGCAGTCCTCAATAAGTAATATGACTTCCCAGAATGGGGCCGCCAGAAACAATACCAACTTCCAGGGAAGGTCTATGCAAAGACAAACAAATAGCTCATCTGATACGGTACACATGCAAATAGCCTATACTGACACCATGGGAGTAAGAAATGTTGTTGACAAATATGTCAAAATCGGACTTCAAAATATGGGAGCTTTAGATGGGCAAACGGCTATGGGACGAAGAGGAGCCGCACAACAAACAAGTGTACTCTCTGATAACATGCTGTATATCTTCGGAATGGTTGTGCTGGTTGGCGTGGTTGTAGTCCATAGGAAGTACAAGAGCCGCAAAATGATTAATCCCGATTTCAAAATGAAGGATTTATTTAAGCACGAGAAGAAATAATAACTCCTGCGGGTCAAAATGAAACTAAATAAGTGTTTCAAGCATGCGTTTAATATGGTGCTTCACAGCAAGCTTCGAAGCTGGCTGACTATAACTGGAATAGTTATAGGTGTTGCCGCAGTGATTGCTATTGTATCTATAGGAGACGGGATGCAGCAAACGCTCAATGCACAATTGAATTCTCTTGGCGGAGATATCGTGACAATCACCGCCGGTGCTGAACGGGGCGGCAACATGTTCGGTATGAGAGGCGGCGGGGGTGGAGGAGCCCAGGCAACGACCAAAGAAATAGTGTTAGGCAGGAGTGATCTCCAGGCATTGAAGGGTATACCTGATATTGCGCTTATCGACACAAATATCAGAGAGAGTGTGAATATATCCTATCTTGGCAAAACAGGCAAAGTATCTGTAACAGGGGTTGACCAGAAAGTATGGTCTCAAATTACTACAACAACTATACAGACCGGCAGGATGCTTGATTCTGCTGACCAGAACGTCATAGTTATAGGGGGAAATCTCGCATCTTCTTATTTTTCCCAGCCTGTCGGGATAAATAAGATGGTAACGATAAATGGCAATGCTTTCAGGGTTGTGGGAATTCTTAGTGACCAGACGACCAGTGTTTACATGCCAATCCAGATGGCTTACCAGGTGATGCCAGACAAGACAAATGGTATCTACGATACATTTGTTGTTAAGATTAGAGACCAAAACCAGTTAGATTTTGTAATCACAGAAATCCAGAACAAACTTATGATTGCAAGACATGTTACTCAAAATACAATGGATTTTTCAGTCACTTCAAGGAAGGAAATGCAGCAGGCAAGAGCAGCCACGATGAGTTCGATGAGTAATTTTCTTCTTGCAATTGCAGCGGTTTCATTAATCGTCGGTTCTATCGGGATTGCAAATACCATGTTCACTTCTGTCCTTGAAAAGACTAAAGAAATCGGGATAATGAAGGCCATTGGCGCGCGGAATCCTGACATCTTGCTCATATTCCTGTTCAATGCAGGATTTATCGGGCTCGTTGGAGGAGTCATAGGCATAATCCTTGGAACAATTCTTTCAGGTTTCTTGCCTGCGCTCATGGGAGGGGGTCTTCCCATGGCAAGAGGAGGCACAATAGTGACATTGAACTCGATAATTATGGCATTATCAGTATCGGTTACAGTAGGAATACTTGCAGGATTAATTCCCGCTTACCAGGCATCGAAATTGAGGCCTGTTGATGCTTTAAGATACGAATAGTGGAGCTGTGAACTTTGTTCCAGGTATTTTCATATATTACATAATAAGGACTTGTTCCAGGGGAGCTAAGGCATTATTTCATTTTTCTGGAACTGATTTCAGGGAATTATTATATAGTCTTTCATCTATGACTATTCTGGATTCTCTGGATTTGCAATAGGAAAATATGGCTAAACTAAAATCACTAAAGAACTTTATACAATAAAGACTAATAATAAATAGATAAAGAGGGGGCAAAATATGCAAGAAATTGGAGTCGGCGATATTCATACTCACACCATGTATTCAGGGTTCTCCAAATATTCGTTTTTATCATATCCGGACAGTGTGACCACTCCCAGGACATCAATCAAGGTTGCTGAAAAACTTGGGCTTAATTTTCTCTGTATAACGGACCACAACACGATTAAAGGCGCAGTTGAAGCACGGAAATACAACAAGGAACTTGTGGTGATAGGTGAAGAGATAACTTCCCGCAATGGTGAAATATTAGGATTGTTCCTCCAGGAACAAATCAATCCCGGATTAAGCGCCGAAGAAACGATAGAAAAAATACATGCGCAGGATGGGATAGCCATTGCCCCGCATCCTTTTAGTGCGCATTGTTCCTGTGTCGGCAAAAAAATGAACGAATTAAAATTTGATGGGATAGAAGTATTCAATGCATTGCACAGGGATGGATATTCAAACGCTCTTGCACTTGAAAACTGTAACGGGCATGCGAAGCTTGGCGGAAGTGACGCACATGCAAGTTACATGATAGGAAATGGTTATACCCTGTTTCATGGAAGTTCCCAGGAAGATTTAAGGGCTGGGATAAAGAATAAGGAAACGATTTATGGAGGAAAAGTAGCATCTCTTATGGAATTTATCAATTATGGTGCCCGGGTAGCTTATGAATCGTCAAAGACAATCCTGAAGGTCAATGGGGTAGATTGCCCCATGTCTGCCAGAATATCCAGGGTAAGAAATTCACGCAAAATTTCATATTTGCTGGGTTCTATCGCGTATGCATTTTCACCTTTGCCTGTTGTTTGTACCCTTCTTGGCGATAGATTGCTGCAGCATAAAGGACGAAAGATTTGGAGAGATGCACACCGCTACCGTTTTACCAATGAGAGATGATTTAAATTGGCACATGTATTTGTAAGTCCGCTCTCATGGGGATTAGGTCATGCCACCAGGGATATTCCAATAATCAAAGAACTCATAGATCACGGTCATGAAGTAACTATTGCAACAAGCCGCGGCGCTTTTATATTATTGAAAAAAGAATTTCCTGATTGTGAGTTTATTTATTTTGAGGACTACCCTGCCCCGTACAGTTCAACAAAATATTTCCTGCCAAAGTTTTTCGCAAATATTCCGGTTCTGGTAAAAGCGCTGGCAGATGAAAAGAAAAGGACGGAACGCCTCCTTTCAAAAAACAACTATGATGCTGTCATAAGTGATAACCGGCTTGGCGTTTATTCGAAAACAATACCCTCTTTCTTCATTTCGCACCAGCTGCGCTTTAGCGTTCCTTATTATATCAGGCCTGCCGAAACCGTTTCCCAATATGTTAATGAATATTTCCATAAGAAATTTGACCGTGTGATTGTTCCTTCCAATAGCCCTGATGAAAATGGTAATTGTCTTAGCGGGAAATTGTGCAAGTCAACCCGGAAAGCAACGAATATGAAGGCATACTATGCAGGAATTCTATCGAGTGTCAAAAAAATGGATGTATCTGAAGACCTTGATTTCTTAATCATTATTTCCGGTCCGGAACCGCAGCGAAGCTTACTTGAAGAGATAATTCTCAAGCAAGTGCAGGAGCTTCCCGGTGAAAAAATAGTGATTCTCGGGCGGCCGCATGACAATTTCGAAAAAAAGCTCGATAAGTGGACTACTGTTAAATCATACGTGACCGAGGAAGAAAAGATTGTACTCATGAATCGTGCGAAATTCATAATAAGCAGGTCGGGTTATACGACAATGATGGATATCGCAGAACTTGGGAAAAAACGCGGTGTTTTTATACCCACACCTGGTCAGACTGAACAGGAATACCTGTCCCGGTATTATGAAGAGCAGGGGTGGTTTTATTCAAAAAGCCAGTATAAATTAGAGATTCTCAAAGACATTGAGAAGGCGAAGGAATATAGTGGCTTTCCTCCCATGGCGAAGTCAAAAGATAATGTTAAACGGCTGTATAAAGAAGTATTTGCACAATACTTAGATTGAACAATCATCTTACTTTACCTCTGGCAAGCGAGGCGAATACACCTGAAAAAGATTAGCGCAAGGTTGATTTCATTTTCTTAAAACTGCTTTCAGGAAATTCTTATATGGTCTTTCATCCTTGTGACTGCGTATGAACACATGGAAAACACTGGCAATAGTTATGATTGCCCTGCTGGTTATTGCCATCGGAATCAGATTTGTCGATATAGAAGGCCATACATTCCAGCTTAACGAGACACAAAAAACATTCGCAATAAACTCAAGCCTGGATGCGCTGAAAAGCGAGATGGGGAATAACAGCTATAATATTACAGTCCAGGATCACGGCAGGATAATATCTACCGCAAACGGGGATAAAAAGGTCGTTCGTGTGGTTTTTACTGACGGAAATGTAACCTTAACGGCTCTCGTTGATATGGATACAGGCAGTGTTGTGGAAAAGAGCAAGGTGGAACATAGCGGATGGATGACAGAATATCAAAATCAAAATACGGAGCGTTTGGAACATAAACGATCGTTCAAGGCAACTTAATGGAAACTATAATGGAACTGCAGGATGTCTGGAAAATTTATCGCATGGGTGAGTTTGATGTACCGGCACTCGCTGGAGTAAATATAACTATCCAGAAGGGAGAACTGGTCGCTATAACAGGACCCAGCGGTTGCGGCAAATCAACTATGTTAAATATGATAGGCTGCCTGGACATGCCCACCCGGGGAAAGGTTTTACTTGAAGGCAAGGATATCTCGGAATTCAAAAGTAATGACCTGGCCCGTGTAAGAGGGAAAAAAATCGGGTTCATATTCCAGACTTTTAACCTGTATCCTACCCTGACGGCCCTTGAGAATATCCGGCTGCCGATGAGGATTCATGAAATTCCTGAACCGGAGGTGGAAGCTGTATCAAGAAAATTGCTTGATATGGTTGGTTTATCCGAACGTGGAACCCATTTCCCGGCGCAGTTATCAGGCGGGCAGCAGCAGAGGGTTGCAGTCGCAAGGGCGCTCTCAACAGGCCCTTCTATTCTCCTGGCAGATGAGCCTACAGGGAACCTGGATACAAAATCAGGAGGCGAAGTAATGGATGTTTTTAAACGTTTAAACAGCGAGGGATTGACTATAGTTATGATAACGCATGACCCGAAAATTGCAGGATATGCAGGAAGAGTTGTGAAAATGCTGGATGGAAAAATAACAGGTGAAACATGAATAAATTCAATTTGATTTTGATAATCGTACCGGCATTACTGATTGCTCAGGTTGCCTCTGCCGGCTATCTTGTGACCGAAAGCGCACCGGTTTATCCCGGAGATACGACTTATGTCTATTTCGTGGTAAATAATACAGGATTTGGTCAATTTCTGAATGACGTATCAGTCAGACTTCTACCCAAAGATAACGCCTCGGCTAATGCAGTGACTATACTTGATGATGTGTATTCGCTGGGAACTATAGAGAATTGGGGCGACCAGAGAACCGCAAGGTTCAAAATCCATATAAACCCTGATGCAGCAGAAGGCGATTATTATTTCAATGTATATACTACCTACAGGGGCCAGCAGATAAGTAGCAATACCCCGGCACCAATGGTAACGAGCGAGTTCAAGAACCAGATATTGACCATTAAAGGGAAGCCCTTAATAGTGCTGACTAATTCAACGCTTGGCATCGTAGAGCCGATGAGCATTAACAAGGAAACGCTAAAGTTTAAAAATACAGGCACAGGCACAGTAAAGAACGCTGTAGCTGAAATAGACCTTACCGGCACCGGGGGAAGCAGCAAATCATCGTTTTCAATTCTTGGCGAAGGAACGCAATTTTCTCTCGGTAACCTGAAGGCAGGAGATGAAGCCGAAATCACATTTGATCTGGCTGTAGACATTACCGCAACCCCGGGTGTTTATAATCTGCCTTTAAAAATTACAGGACTGAATAATTATTCATCCAATAATTATGTCGGACTGGTTGTTGCAGGAACAACAAATTTTGAGATAAGTTACCAGGAGACTCTGGGCTCTTTTTCGCTCAATGTCCTCAATATAGGAGTAAATCCTGCCAATTCGGTGACGGTCAGCCTGCCGCGTCAAAAAAACTTTTCTACAACGGGAAGCAGTTCAGCAGTTCTGGGGAACTTAAATTCCGGCGATTACACATCTGCCCTATTCCAGATTGCAAAAATACAGGGCGCTGGCAACAGTCTTGAGGTCGATATACAATATACCGACACAAGCGGACAGAGACACACCATCACAAAGTTTCTTCCCGTGGATTTATCCACGGCCGGCGCACAAACCACCTCTGCAAGTCCAAATTATACAACATGGTTGCTGGCAGCTATTATTATATTGGTAATATACTGGCAGAGAAGTAAAATATCCACCTATTTCCAGAAACAGAAAGGGAGGTAAAGACTCCGTACAAGACTAATATGAAGATTCTTGATATTTTCAGGCTATCCCTGAGCCACGTTAAAAAAAGCAAGATGCGAAGCTGGCTCACTATTATCGGCATTGTAATAGGGGTAGCTGCGGTCGTGGCTATAATCTCCATAGGACAGGGAATGCAAGCGAGTGTCCAGGCTCGCCTGGGCAGCCTTGGAGCCGATTTGATTACGGTCACCCCGGGTTTTTCACGGGCATCAGGCGGTGGTTTTGAAGGGGGAAGAGGGGGTGGCCAGACTTGAATTCGATAGCTGTCAAACCGGCTGCAGCGTTGTTTTCAGTTATGAGTGAGGTTACGAACCATTCATCATAGAACTTCACGTTGTCATAGGACGTGGCTTTTCCGTACAACGTGTGCATTTCATGGAAGCCGGTCATGTCGGCGGCAAAAC
>JAPZAO010000144.1 GCA_027460615.1 Candidatus Methanoperedens sp. | reverse complement strand
TACAATGGTTTTTTCTCAACCGGGTCAACGGCTTCGCTTGAAACGGTATTATATATCAATGTGTAAATTTTCCCGTTCTTATTCTGCCGTGTCCTGCATACCCCCAGTTTCCCCTCGGCTATCGTACACCTGTGTGAACATACATTGCATTTGACTTTATTGTCCGGAAGACTGTCAAACAGAACCCCTTCTTTAATCATAGATTATGCCCCTTTTATAGTTAAGAACCTGATTTTTGTTAACATATCACATGAGCCTTCGCGCGTTCTCTGCGCCTTTGCGGTGTGCGTTTTATTCACCGCAAAGACGCAAAGGTCGCAAAGATAGTTTAAATTGTTTTGTTTTTGACTATAACTGTCATCTTCCGGCGCAATTTTTTATGCATATATTTCGGGTCTTGATTCTATCTGTTTTGAGCGTTTCTTTCGCAGTTCGTCTTTTATGCTCTCGTAATAACTCATAATATCCGAGGTAACAGACGGGCCCGTATCATCTATTGCAGCCAGGAAATGTGATTGCCTGACTTTTTCGGCTTTAATATTTTCACGCATCGCGAATCGCCCTGCTTTCTTGCACACAGCAGCTATGTCGGCGCCTGTGAAGTCGGAAGCCAATTCTACGAGTTTTTCAATATCCACGTCCTTTGCCAGTGCCATTTTCTTTGTATGGACTTTGAATATTTCAAGCCTTGTCTTCTTATCAGGCACAGGCACAAGTATCATCTCGTCAAACCTTCCCGGGCGCAAAAGCGCAGGGTCGATTATATCCGGCCTGTTCGTAGCCCCAATAATCACAACGCCGCGAAGTTCCTCCAGTCCGTCAAGTTCCGAAAGCAACTGGTTCACAATCCGCTCGGTTACATGCGGCTCACCCGCTGCCGTTCCCCTTATGGGGGCAAGGGCATCGAGTTCATCAAGGAATATTATCGCAGGCGCAACCTGGCGCGCTTTTTTGAAAATCTCTGCTATATGCTGTTCGGATTCGCCGTACCATTTCGATAAAATATCGCTGCCTTTGACTGTTATGAAATTCGCCTCACTTTCGTTTGCGATGGCTTTTGCAAGAAGGGTTTTCCCCGTTCCCGGAGGCCCGAATAGAAGCACGCCTTTAGGCGCTTCCACTCCTATTCGCCTGAAAGAATCCCCATAACGAAGCGGCCATTCAACAGCCTCTTTCAGCAGGGCTTTTACATTATCAAGCCCTCCAATATCCTCCCAGGTCACATTGGGCACTTCAAATAATATCTCCCGCAGTGCAGAGGGCTGGACTTCCTTCATGACCTCTTCAAAGTCGGAACGCTTTATCAGCAGCTTATCCAGCGTCTCCTTGGGAATTTCTTTCTGTTCAAGGTCTATTTCAGGGAGAATCCTGCGCAGCGAAGTCATTGCAGCTTCCCGGCACAGCGCTGCTATGTCGGCGCCGACGAACCCGTATGTTCGGTCTGCAAGGGCATCAAGACTCACATCCTCGGTAAGCGGCATTCCGCGAGTGTGTATCTGGAATATTTCCTTTCTCCCTTCACGGTCAGGTACCCGAAGCTCAATCTCACGGTCAAACCTGCCCGGGCGGCGAAGCGCCATATCAAGCGCTTCGGGGCGGTTTGTCGCGCCTATAACGATCACGTTCTTTCTTGATTTTAAGCCGTCCATCAGTGAAAGAAGCTGCGCTACAACGCGGCGCTCAACCTCGCCCGTAACCTCGGCGCGTTTTGGGGCGATGCTGTCTATCTCATCGATGAAAATTATGGCTGGGGAATTTTTATCAGCTTCATCGAAGGCTTCGCGCAGCTTATGTTCGCTTTCCCCGTAATATTTCGACATGATTTCAGGGCCGTTTATGGTAATGAAATACGCATCGCTCTCATTTGCAACTGCTTTTGCAAGCATGGTTTTCCCAGTCCCCGGTGCGCCGTGAAGAAGTACTCCTTTTGGCGCGTCAATCCCGAGCCTGTTAAAGAGTTCCGGATGCCGCAGAGGCAATTCTATTATCTCCCTGATTTTAGTGAGTGCCGGTTTTATCCCGCCCAGATCCTCATACATTACTTCAGGGATTCCCTCCTCAAGCTCAACCGCTTCAGGCAACAGTTCGACTTCCGTCATATCTGTAATCTTGACTATACCCGTCGGGGTTGTCGAAACCACATGGAGTTTAATCTCGCCAAGGCCAAAAGAAGGGAACATTCCCTCGAATACATGCTCAAGCATCATATCCCCGCCGTAAGATTCCCTGGGTTTGCGCACACTGGTGGTTGAGATGATATCCCCTTTTGAAACAGTCCTGTTATGAAAAATAGACCTCAGGCTTTCGCTGGGCGCATAGATATGGATATTCTGGGTAACCGGGGAAAGTATAGCTTTTTTTGCTTCTTTCCATTCTGCTTTCCTGACCTCCACAAATTCCCCGAGACTTGTTTTTGCGTTCGTCCGTATCAGCCCGTCCATACGGATGACATCGAGCCCTTCATCCTGCGGGTATGACCTTCCCACCACAGCCGATGTCTGGCGCTCGCCTGTAACTTCCACTACGTCAAAAATATTGACGCCAATATCGTTCCTGAACTTCTCATCGATTCTTACGATGCCTTTCCCGACATCCCGCTGGTCGGCTTCTGACACTTTTAACCGCGCTGATTTTTCCATGATTCCCCTATATTATAATATTTTGTTTTATTTAATAAAAGTTTGCTTTCGTCCCGGTCCGACTGAGACATATTCTATTTCCACGCCCATTAATTCTTCAAGCAATTCAACATACAGCCTGGCATTTTCTGGAAGGTCGGAAAAACTTTCAGCCCCGGAAATATCCTCTTTCCATCCGGGCGGGTCAATATAAACAGGCTTGCACCGGGCGATATCATCGGAAAGTTCTGGCGGGTAATCAAGCTGTTTTCCATCAATTTCATATCCTATGCATAATTTCAAAGGGTCAAGCCCTGAAAGCACATCAAGTTTGGTGAGAGCCATACTTGTATAGCCGTTGAGGTTGATGGATTTTCCTGCAAGCGGAAGGTCAAACCAGCCGCATCTTCTCGGTCTTCCCGTGGTTGTGCCAAACTCTCTGCCTTTTTCACGCAGGTGCTCGCCGACTTCATTTTTCTGCTCTGTGGGAAGCGGGCCTTCCCCGACGCGCGTAATATAAGCTTTGATGACGCCGATTACCTTATCCACTTTCTTTGGGCCTACTCCGAGCGACGCGCAGGCTGAACCTGCGACAGTGCTTGAGGATGTGACGAATTTTTGCGTTCCGTGTATGATATCAAGATGCGTTCCCTGCGCCCCTTCAGCAAGAATGTTTTTACCGTGTTTTAATGCAAGATTTATCTCTTTTGATACGTCGGTTATATATGGTTTTAATTTTTTTCCGATTTCAAGGTATTCATCGACCTCAGAGCGTGCAATCTCCGTGTCCCCGCCCAGTTCTTTTATCGCATTTTCTTTTTGCGGGACAATTTCCGCAAGTCGCTTCCTGAACCTGTTTTCATCAGCTATGTCTGCCATCTGTATCTCATCGCGCCCCACCTTATCGATATAAGCAAAACCGATTCCCCTGCTCGTTGTCCCGATTTTTACGGCGCGTTTTGATTCGCGAAGAGTGTCAAGAGCGACATGATAGGGCATTATGATGCTTGTCTTTGCATCGATACCCAGCTTTGCCGGTGTCACTTCCACGCCATTTCCTGCAAGCATGGCGATTTCATCCATCAGGATATTCGGATTCATGACAGTGCCAGGGCCTATCAGCAGGCGGGCATCGAAAAGCACGCCTGAAGGAATGAGATGCAGTTTGTAGGTTTTTCCTTCAGCCACAACGGTATGTCCGGCGTTATCACCGCCCTGGAAGCGCGCCACAATATCGTATTGCGATGCCAGCATATCCACGATTTTGCCTTTGCCTTCGTCCCCGAACTGAGCGCCTGTGATTATGGTGAACATATTTTTCTCTCGTTATTCTGGCGGGAAATATGATAAGTTTACCTGATTTCATTTTTGACATGAAATTTTCTAAACGCTCATCTGACAGGATAACAGGATGGACAGGATTTGTATCCTGTGAATCCTGTTAATCCCGTCCAATTAATGCAGGCTCAAAAATTTTAGATAGCCTTTATTATCATGCAGGAAAGATAATCAGCATTATCAGGCGGCAATAATGCCCGAACACAATCCAAAAGTTTTCATAAGCTATAGCCATGATTCGGAGGAACATATGGAAAGAGTGCTGGCTCTCTCCGACCGCCTGCGCACTGATGGGATAGATTGTATCATTGACCAGTACGAGACTTCACCGCCGGAAGGGTGGACGCAATGGATGATCAAACAGGTAAAAAAAGCTGATTCTGTTCTCATTGCATGTACTAAAACGTATCAACTAAGATTCGAAGGTGAGGAAGAATCTGGAAAGGGAAAAGGAGCGATATGGGAAGGCGCGATAATTACCCAGGAACTTTATGATTCCCAGGGCAGAAATGAAAAGTTCATTCCGGTAATTTTCACACCTGAAGACGAAACTCATATTCCGATAATTCTTCGTGGTTCAACTTATTATATTCCAAATACTGAAAAAGGCTACGAATCTCTAAAACGTCATCTCACAAAACAGCCATCCATAGTAAAACCAGAACTCGGTAAACTCAAATCCATGCCTCCGCGTTCTCGCAAACAGGAATTCCGTGCCCAGCCCTGCAACGTCCCCTTTCCGCGCAATCCCTATTTCACAGGTCGCGAACAGGTTTTAGAACAGCTTCACGATGCGCTAAAATCCGATAAAGCCGCAGCACTGGCGCAGGCAATCAGTGGTCTGGGCGGTATCGGAAAGACGCAAACCGCAGTTGAATACACATACCAATACCGGAACGAATATGATGCTGTGCTGTGGGTGAAAGCTGATTCTCGCGAGGCGCTAATTTCTGATTATGCTGTACTGGCGCATGTTCTTGATTTACCCGAAAAGAATGCAAAAGAGCAAAACCTCGCTGTAGCTGCTGTTCGGCGCTGGCTTGAAAACAATTCAGGATGGCTTCTGGTATTTGATAATGCAGATGAACCCGGACTTCTGGAAGAATATATCCCAATAAATCATAAAGGTCATATTCTCCTGACATCGAGGGCGCAGCAATTTGATAAACTTGGAATTTCAAAGCCGGTTGAACTTAAGAAAATGCCGCCTGATGAAGCAAAAGAATTCCTGCTTAAGCGCACTGGACGAAGCGACCCGTCTCAGGCGGAAAATGAAGCCATATTGGAAATCGCAGAGAAACTTGACTATTTGCCACTGGCTCTGGAACAGGCAGGCGCGTATATTAAAGAATTGAAGTCCGGTTTCTCAAATTATCTTTCCAGTTATCTCACAAGAGGTCTGGAAATGTTTAAAAAGCATCCTCCTGTAACTGGTAAATATCCAAAATCAGTCGCTACCACTTGGCTTTTGAACTTTGACGAGGTTGAAAAAATATCAAAAGCTTCTGCTGAGCTTCTGGCAGCCAGCGCCTTTTTAAACCCTGACAATATCCCTCTTGAACTTATCATCAAGGGAGCGCCTGAACTAGGAGAAACAATATCATCCGTCATTGAAGGTATAGAAAAAGACCCTCTCGTTCTTGATGAACTGCTTTTGCCTCTCACCCGGTATTCTCTAATAACCCGTGATGCCAGCACTTATAGCATTCACCGGCTTGTGCAGGCTGTGATAAGGGACAGGATTGGTAAAGATGCTGAACGAGTCTGGGCAGAACGAACAGTGAAAGCTATAAACCGCGCTTTTCCATATGTTGAGTTTTCGAACTGGCATCTTTGTGAAAGACTTATTCCGCATGCGCAGGCTGGAGCTGAGTTTATAAGAAAATATGAATTTGAATTTGAAGAAACTGCGAGATTATTGAATCGGGCGGGATTATACCAGTATGAACGCGCTTTGTATTCAGAAGCTGAGACCATGTTAAGGCGTGCGCTTGAAATCCGAGAAAAATCACTGGGAACCAACCATCCCGATGTAGCGACTTCACTCAATAATCTGGCTTTACTTTATCATTCACATGGCAAATTTGACGAAGCCGAACCAATGTACAGGCGAGCGTTGGAAATCCGAGAAAAATCCCAGGACAAAGACCATCCAGATGTAGCGCAATCCCTTAACAATCTAGCGGAACTTTATAGAGCACATGGCAAATTTATCGAGGCTGAACCGATGCACAGGCGTGCGCTGGCAATACGCGAAAAATCATTTGGCTCCGACCATCCCGATGTAGCAAATTCGCTCAATAATCTGGCTCTACTTTATGATTCACAGGGAAAATATGCCGAGGCTGAACCATTGTACAGGCGCGCGCTGGAAATATTAGAAAAATCTCTGGGCACCGACCATCCTGATGTGGCGACTTCACTCAACAATCTGGCGCTACTTTATAAAACACAGGCCAAATATGAAAAAGCAGAGCCATTGTACAGGCGCGCGCTGGAAATATTAGAAAAATCTCTGGGCACCGACCATCCTGATGTAGCGACTTCACTCAACAATCTGGCGGAACTTTACAGAGCACAGGGCAAATATGCCCAAGCAGAACCAATGTTCAGGCACGCGCTTGAGATACGGGAAAAATCGCTGGGTGAAGACCATCCCGATGTAGCGCAATCCCTCAACAATCTGGCGGGACTTTATTCTACACAGGGCAAGTATGACAAAGCCGAGCCTATGTTCAGGCGCGCGCTGGAAATATATGAAAAATCGCTGGGTAAAAATCACCCCAATGTAGCCACTCTCATAGAAAACCTCGCCGCCCTCCTTCGCAAAACAAACCGCGAGGCAGAGGCCAAGGAGATGGAGGAGCGCGCGAGGAGGATACGAGGAGGGAGGAAGGGGAATTAATCACATTAGTTTATCCGTGAAAATCCGTGTGCGATTTAAACAAAAGACGAAAAACTAAAAGTATGTCTATAGCTTCATATACTCCCTCAAAACAATGGTCGCATAACTCCCCTTCTGCAAAGAAAACTCAAGCGTGACTTTAATCTTCCCAACATTAACATCATCCTCCTCAACTCTGAATTCAGGCTTGAAAGACAAAATAATCTCCCTTCGCAATCCTCTTGACGACAATTCAGGCATATCAGGGACTTTGAAACCCTCAGGCTCCACATTTAACTCTCTCACCACAGCCCGCTCAATCTCACCCGGCGCGCCCTCTGCAAACTGTGTTTCATACCCCACAAGCGGCGCAGTGGCAAATGCCCGCCCCCTGTTAATGAGATTATTTATCCCGTCCAGGTTATCCTTCGTGACCTTCTGGAGCCGCGAAGTATCAGGCAGACCCATTTCGTTCTTGAAACACACGATGTCCCCGTCATACGCCTCATGTATCGACAGCCCGGATGCAATCCGGCGGCTGAGGATAATATTGAAGATATACGATTGGTACGCGTGCAGGAACATCGCCTGTAATTTCGGGGATAATTTTTTGAAAGCCCCTGAATAATCGTCAGGATACGCAATCAGGTGGTTCATCATAGCCCTCTCGAACTGGAGACGCAAAGGGTAAAGCTTCAGCCCCTCTTTATAGTCGCCCGTCTCCTCTACAAACTGGCGCGCTTTTTTAATTTCATCTGATTCATCTGGAAAAACTCTTGCTATATACGTAAGCGCCGCATCCCTGAAATTACCCCGCGCGATAGCTTCGCCCACCACATGCGTCACCGGGCGCATCTCACCGAACCTCTGCACGCCAAAGAAATTCGGCGCGCCCAGAAGAAGCTCCAATGTTGCGGCTTTTACCCGTGAAAGCGTCTCATCCTGTGATAATCCGATATCTCTTATTGTTATTTTGAAACGATTGCCCCACAGGTCACCAAGGCTTATTTTTTTATTTGAGCGGCCGATTGGTTTTAACTCCACATCCTTTAAACGGATGCGCGATAAGTCCTCTTCGCCCACATCCCATATACTTATTTTCTGTTTTGTGAGAGCGCGCTTATCCTTGGTCCCTGCCCAGCCGAACCTCTGCTGGCTTATCCTCAATATCCGCGCAAGGTCGTGGACAAGATGATGGATATCCCAGTTTTTTTTCGTGAGCTCTGCGATCAGGTATTTCCCGTTTGCGGTCTCAATCCTGTTTGTAAGTTCCTCTACATGGAAATCCTCGATTTGCTGCCGGATGACCCCGCCGATTCCGGAAGTTTTAGTATAGTATAAGCCGATGCCTATCGTATTATCCTGAGCTATGGTGGCAGCCCCCGTAAAAACGTATTGTATGAATCATAAATCAGGTGCCTATATATACAAGATTAATATAACCCTATGCGCTTTTAGGCATCAGCAGTTAAATAAGGTGACAGATTGATTATCATACGAAAATTCAAGCCTTCGGATTTCCGGTGGGTCATTGATATCGAAAGGAAGGTCTTTGATGAGCATGACCCTTACCTTTATATGCAGTTTTATGAGACATATCCTGAGAGTTTTGTTGTCGCTGAAATTAACGGTTTCGTGGTGGGATACGTTGCCGGGTTCATGGCAAAAGAGGGAGTAGGCCGCGTTTTTTCTCTTGCCGTACATCCCTCGTACCAGAACAGGGGCGTTGGCGGCAACCTTTTAAAAGAGATTATTTGGGTTCTCCAGAGGTTTGGAGTTACCGAGATTATTCTTGAAGTGCGTTCGGGCAATATTAGAGCGAGAAGATTCTATGAAAGGCATGGGTTCCGCCAGATTGGAATAAAAGAGAAATACTATAATGATGCTGAGAACGCATGTTTAATGAAACTTGAAATAAAATAATGGCCTGCGGTGGTACGTGGCACCGCAAAGCTATACCTTTTTAATCCAGGTCAAAGTCTTTTTTCTTGGGTTTTGCATCTTTTGCAGAAGCTATCACGTCATCGATGCGCAATATCATACCTGCGGCTTCAGTAGCCGACGTAATTGCCTGTGTTTTCACCCGAAGCGGTTCGATGACGCCTCTCGTCATCATATCCACCGGCTTGCCTTCGTACACATCAAGACCGACATTCTTGTTCCCCTGTTCGTGCTCTCTTCGCAGTTCCACGAGCATATCTATGGCGTCAAGACCCGCATTCTCAGCCAGCGTCTTGGGGATGATTTCAAGCGCCTGCGCGAATTTATTAACCGCAAGCTGTTCCCTGCCTTCCAGTGTGGAAGCATAATCCTTGAGGCGAAGCGCAAGTTCCATTTCAGGCGAACCTCCGCCTGCCAGTATTTTCTCATCCTCGATCGCCACGCCAACCACGCGCAGCGCATCATGCATCGCCCTGTCAAGGCTTGTGACGACATGTTCGGTTCCGCCGCGCAGCAATATTGAATAAGTATCCGGATTCTTGCATCCGGTAATGAATATCATTTCCCCGTTACCGACCATCTTTTCTTCGACAAGTTCAGCCTGCCCCAGGGCATCGGGTCTTATCTCATCAAGGCTTGTGATTATTTTACCGCCCGTAGCCCGTGATAATTTCACAAGGTCGTTCTTCTTTACCCTGTGCGCCACGAAAATCCCTGCTTTTGCAAGGAAATAACGCGCCATGTCGTCCACGCCTTTCTGGCAGAATACTACGTTTACGCCGCCATTGATTACTTTATTGGCAGCGTCACGCACCTGGTTTTCTTCCTGCTCAAGGAACATGCGGGTCTGCCCGACGCTTTCAATGGATATTTCGGATTTTGTCTCTGTTTTCCTGACCTCGATAGGGGTCGCAAGGATTGCTATTTTCGCATTCTCTATCCGGGTTGGCATGCTCGCGTGCGTTTTTGTCTTATCCAGGATTATCCCCTGTATAAGCTCGCTGTCCTCCACACTTCCTTCCCCGCGCCGTTCGATTGATATGTCCTTGATATTCACTTTTCTTTTCCCGTTCTCTGTTTTAACTATCGATTTAATTGCCGTGACAACGAGGTCTGAAAGTTTTTCTCTTGAGAATTCGATGCCTTTCCCTGTAAGCGCGGTCTGGGCGATTTTACGAAGCTGCTCGTCTGTTGAATCAACTGCAATATCGGTGAGGATTTCTTTTGACTTGTGCGCGGCAAGGTTATATCCGTGAATAATGGTTGTCGGGTGAACTCCAAGTTCCATCAGTTCCTGCGCGCCTTTTAGAAACTCGCCTGTCAATACCGCTGCCGTTGTTGTCCCGTCCCCGACTTCATCGTCCTGCGTCTTTGCAACCTCGGCTACTATCTTTGCTGCGGGGTGCTTGATTTGCATTTCATCAAGTATTGTGGCGCCGTCGTTTGTGATAATTACAAGTCCTGCCGGGTCTGTGAGCATCTTGTCCAATCCTTTGGGACCGAGCGTGGTTCTCACGGCTTCAGCCACTGCCCTGGCTGCCATGATATTACTTCTCTTGGCTTCTTCTCCTCTTGTCTCTTGTGTTCCCATTTTTAAAATGATAATCGGCTGTCCCGTTTGACCTGGCATAGATATTCTCCTTTATAATTAATTAAATGAATTACGTCACCTGCTTTTTCCAAGAATGGATTTAGCCGTGACTTTCTGTTGTTTCATGTTTATAGTTCTATAAAAAGACTTCGCTGAGGATTCTGTTAAGTCTGTGAGTGGTCGGAATTGCTGTTAAGTGTCGAGTTTTGTGAGTGAAATGATGCACTCATGATAACAAAGTCGAAAATAATCCGCTGTATCTGTGACCGCTGCAGTTATGCATGGATTCCGATAGAAGGTAAACCCCCGAAAGTTTTAAATTTAATGGGCACTGACTATGAGTTTGGGTACGGTGATTTTTATACCTGAAAAAGAAGAAAGAATAAACAAATTGGAACAAATTCCAGCAAAATGTTCCATTTGTTTGCAATTTGACCAAAAATTATGTGATGAGTGTAATATTTATCATACGAAGTATTTGTTTCTACCACATTCAAATAACTCAAGAAGAAATACATCTGACGATAATAACCAAAACGGAGTAATAAATTCTGGTTTTATATACTGGATGGTATCGAGTCATCACGACAACGCTTTGGAGAAAATAAAAAAGCAAGATAATAAATGTCTTCATAAAGGGTATCAAGAGGCGCCTACAGTACAGTCTAGTTACACATCACACATTTCACAGCATTGGAACAAGTGGGGGAAGCGATGAGTAAAGAAATAGTCGGGTCGAGAGTAAACGTGAAAGAGAACACCTGAATTTATATATCCTCTAAATTCGATTCTGTTAAGTCTGTGGGTGGTAGAAAAGTTTGTTAAGTATCGAGTGGTAATAACGACAAACTTATATCAAATGATATTTATAGCTAAAAAAGGTGAGAATAATGGGTCAAGAATATATAAATGTTTTAGGCTTGAAAGTGAAAATTAAAGAAGAAGAGGTAAATGTGACTGACTTTCATACGGACCCGATTCGTGTAAAGAACACGCTCACTATCAAGTGCAAATGTGGACAGACTTTAACCATACCACAAGTGCTACTTTTTATGAAGGGAAGAGAATGTGAAAAATGTAAAAGGCGTTACATCGGAGAGCATGCTTGATAGAGATGCCATTTAGTTTACAACCTTCGAATGACTGGCATTCTGAATCAGAGTAATCTCCTTCTTTTTCAGTCCGAGCTTGACTTTTTCCCGTATCTCCTTATCTCCTCAATCATCTTCTTATCCACAACCCCCGGCTCAGTCATCTTCCTGGCATCAAGTATCTCATTCAAATACTTCTCAGGAATAATATCCTTCTCGATAAGCACCTGCCTCAATGACTTATTCTC
>JAPZAO010000143.1 GCA_027460615.1 Candidatus Methanoperedens sp. | reverse complement strand
GAAGAAATCCAATTAGCCATTTTACTTAAAAAGCTATCTCTTTTTTAGCTATGACCTGATTTTGCAAAAATTCTATCAACAGATTTAAATACTTTGTTAAGACTGCCTTTCATGGCAGAAACTTCAAAAGTTTTTAAAGGAGTCTCCATCACGGACTCCCTTAAAAACTATTTAGCTATAAGAAATGTCTCGCTATGCCAATTTTTATATTTCCTAAACATAGCGGACATTGCACAGCACATTGAAAACAACTTCTACAGCGATAAATATTGGCATTTCAAGTATGATGTATCTGCAATGATTAAATTTGCAGTGATAAAATTCTTCAGGCAGCAGCCTTATAAAAAAATAGTTTTGTCGGAAGAAGAAGCATGGCTTCTTGGTTTCAAAGAAAAAGATGGGGAAATTTCAGTACCGTCCGGCGGGACACTTCACCACTTTGTAAAATACCGTCTGGGAGTTGAGGGTATCAACAAAATCATGGAAATGGTAGGTGAAAAAATCATCAAACTCATAGATTCGAAAGATGCCAAATTGGATTCAACACCACTCGAAGCTTCGAGATACGATACCCATAGCGAATTCAATCCGTATTATGAATGCAAGATGGATAAAGCCCATATTACGATGATAGGTACCTATCCAATATTTATGACCTACACTGATGGACTTGCTGGAGACTCTCTGCAGGTGCCGGAACATATATCCGTCCTTTTAAAGATGAATGCCAAACTAGAGGAATACCGACTTGATGGCGGCTACGATTCATTTGAAAACCATGCTGATATCTGGTATAAACTGAAGGCAAAGCCATTGATTTCCTTACCCATAGACGCTGTAATCAATGCAGAAGGTGAACTCCATAGAATAGATCATTGGGCGAATAAGATGTGGAAGCTCGGCGGTTCACGGCACATGAAAATAGACGATAAGCTAAGGTTTCTTTATGAAAACGGCAGGCAGGAACAGGTTGGAATGTATCTACGGAACCAAAACCTTAAAGACAAAACCTTTCCGGAATCATGTAAGCTCAGACAAGAATGTGAACGAATCCACGGACATATTAAGAATACAGTAAAATTCGATGTCAGACGTATAAGGGAAGAAAGCAGAGAGCTGTATACGAAGTTCAATTTTGTTGCATATCAATTGCTGTTGCTTACAAATTTGCAGAACAGTCTTAAACCGGCTAACGCTTTCGAGAATTATATTTAATCGACTGGCATAAAAAATATAAAGCAGCCTTTTGCAAATAGCTTATGCCATCAGTTATTTTAATAAAATATAGGTTATTGTACCTTCATTGAACTACCGAATTGTATTATTCGGATTCCATTAACCTTTTTTCTAACTTTGGTCGTGTTCTTTTATATGTTAGAGAGACTGGTCAAATTAGAAAAATGATTTTTTAAGGTAATTGGATTCTCTCAATACACAAAGCCTGAATAGCAGAAACGTTTTAATACTCTTAATTATAACAACATATGAGAGTAGAGAATGTGGAACATGCGAAAATAACCACGATTCTCGAAAAACGGAATAGAAAACGATAAATACAAAAATTGACATGCTATAATATAAGATGTACATGATAATTAGCACAATTATCATGCTCATCATGAAAGAGACAAAAAACGTAAACGAATTAAAAACACAAGTAGTATAGTAAGAGAAAGCTGTGGTAAGTGGATGATGAAAAAGGAGGGATAATGTCAGGCTATATTGGGGCGGAATTAAATCGTAAAGAAGAGGAACAGAATGAAAATTGGCTAAATTTGGATTCTTACGAACTTCTTTTACGTTATTTAAGGAAATTTGGAGAGGAGGAAAGAGAGAAATTAAAATGCAACCTAAAGACTCTTTGCTGTGAACTTGCAGAACGGCAAATAATTGTACCAATGGATTTTGAACCATTTGGTGATGTAATATACAGCGAAACCTTAGATAGGGAACTACTGTTCTTTCAATCTTCTGGACTCATAAAAGAGCGTCTAGGCTCGATTATATACAAAATAACTGAAAGGGGAATCAAATTAAGTGACGATGCAACAGTGATTTCCAGAGGTGTGCCATCCCACATATTGGAAACTTTGGATGAGTTAATAGACAAACTACCCACCGATAACAACGAAAATTGCTCATAACCAAGTTGGTATTATTGTATCAAATTTTTTATGGCTATCCATTATATCAAAGACCCAGTGCACCATCTTATTAAGATTAATGATGACGACAAAAAAATAATGGATACACTTTTGTTTCAACGTTTGCGTAATATCTTCCATTTAGGCACAGCGTACTTTACCTATCCTGGTGCGACACATAGTAGGTTTGAGCATAGTTTAGGCGTCATGTCCTTGGGTTCTTCGGTTCTTTATAATGTAATTAACAATGCAAATGAGAAAAAATTAGACTTCTGGAAAAAGTTAGAGGATAATGAAGAACTTAAAAAAACTCTACGCTACGCTTGTCTACTTCATGATATTGGACATGCTCCATTCTCCCATGTATGTGAAGAATTTTATGATAAAGAAAGAGATTTATTAGTTAAAGATTTAAAAAATCAATTGGAATTCATAATAGATAGCAACGAAAACACAGAACAAATGTGGAGAAGCAAGCCTTTACACGAGTTAATGAGTTGCTCAATCATATTATCCCATTATAGTGATAAATTAGATGAATTAGAAGTTAACCCCAAAGATGTTTGTGCAATAATACTTGGACGAGTTTGTAAAGATGTTCCCAGAGAAAAGAGGAGTCATTATGGAGTTCTGGCGAATATACTAAACTCTCCCATAGATGTAGATAAATTTGATTACCTACTCAGAGATAATTATATGACGGGGGCATCGCTTGCAAGTTTAGATAAAGAAAGATTGCTTACATCTTACACTGTATCTCATAAGAACAATTTAGTTCTAAGTGAAAAGGGGTTAAGCTTGGTTACAAATCTAATTGTTGGAAGAAATCAAGTGTATATGTGGGTTTACCAGCATCATAAAGTTGTATTCACAGATACCCTACTAAGGAAGATGATTAGAACCCTTATAGACGAAGGATTAATTAAAACAGAGGATTTTTTTTCAAAAAGTGCTGTAACTGAGGAACTCATAGATGATTATAATATGATTTCTGAAATAAGAACAAATGCCAAAAAATCTAAAAAAATTTTAGATTTATACAGTATGTGGAGAGGGCATGAATTTTTGAAGCCATGCTGGAAACATGCCTTTGAATTCAATAAAAAATTTGAAGGTGAACCTAAAAACGATTTGGTTAAAGATGCACGCTATAAACCTGATAAATTGGAAAAATGGTTAGCAAAACACCTGAAAATCGAAGCTTGCAGAGTCATGGTTTCTTGTGCTAAATTTGAACCCTTTATAGCTGCTGGGAAAGATATACCAATCAATGTTAATGGTTCGATTAAGTATGCAATAGGAGATTTCGGACTCAGTATTGAGGATATAGGAAAGTACTCTAATGTTCCATACGTATATGTTGATGCAAACCAGATCGATAATTGTTTGGACGGTTTAAAAAATTATAGTAGCAGTTTTATTAGCGATTAATTATCTTTGAACTTTAGGAATGAATGTTTTTAGTTAACGTCATAAACCCTCGACCTCCAAGTGCCTTCTGTGTAAAAAGTGAGGTGGCTGTGTAAAATGTCGAATGTTTTGGCTACTTTTTACACAAAGCCTTGTATAACGAAACCGTTAAATGCTTTTAATCACTTAGGGAAACATCGTTTGCACCGATGGTCTAGCGGCTATGACTTTAGCCTTCCAAGCTAATAACTCGGGTTCAAATCCCGATCGGTGCATACTGTTTTTCTAATAATCAGAGATAATATACCATTCTTAGGATTTTGGGAGGTTTTTACGCATTCAAGGCAGGAGTGCAGGATAGTTACATAGATTGAAAGAGATTACATTAAAGCAAATATCAAAATTTTGGCATAATTTAAGCTCTATGTCTAAAAAATAAAAATAATGCAATCACGGCAAAAGCTGCGACTCCTACCCACGCAATTCCAGGCATGGTAATAGAATATCCAGCAATATTTCCCGTCTGAGGTGTAATCAAAAACATAACAAGAAGAATAGCTACCACTATTACCCCCGCAATAGCAATCAAATTCCCTTCTTCCGACATATTTATTTCACCTCAGATTTAATTGTTTTTTTATATCTTAAAAGTTATGTGTGCGGGATGAAAGTAATCCCAACACCTGCGATGCTTTTTGCAGTAGAACGCCTCAAAAACGTTTAGCACATCATAGTAGTAATTTCAGCCATGAACGAGATTTATGACAAAATGGGTTTCAATTCTTGTTTACCATTCAACTCTTGTTCTTCTTTTAGGTTTTCTTCTAGCGTTGAAGCTGACGTCTTCCCCATCGGATGTCGTAAATTCTACGGGTCTTTTGGTTTTTGTCAATTTCTTTTTGGCTAAAAATGATGGCATATATTCCCTCCTGTAAGGTAAGATTACTCAATAGAATAGAGGATTAATCCTCTCAACTTTATAATTACCTTTCTTCTTGGTTTTCTTTTGAAGTTCCGATAACGGTGCTGTGGACGAACTCTTGACTTCTACTTTTGTAGTCCGCTTGACTTTTCCTGTCCAGAGGTCTCGTTCTCTTTCTATGAAATCATGACCCTTCGGTGACCTTTCCACTTCTACGCCTCGAAATGCAGCACTCATTCGATACTGATCTTCAGCAGCTTTACCCTTTCTGCGATTTTCTTCAAGGACTTCTCTTTTAATTTGTTTCTTAGATATTTTCCTTCCAAAAATATCGGTTTCCATTACATTTCCAAATATATCTCGTGGCATAATACCTCAATTAATTTAATCAGTATCATTATTTAAAGCTATCTCTTATAAAATAAATTGATAGTCTGAATAAGTTTGGTATAGGCTCTCTGCAAATGATATTAATTTTTCTTGACCTTATAAGCATTTGACTTCAAAAGAATCTGGTAATATCCCCATATCACATGCGCTTTCAAAAAATAATAAATCTCAGAAGAAATCCCATCACTCCTGATTTTTTTAATTATTGCAGGTATATCCAGTTCCACAGGGCAGTTCTCTTTGCACCTGCCGCACGTGAGACAGAACTCAAGTTTATCATTTCTCTCATCGCTGTAAAGTGATTGATATGCAATCCCCCTGCCACCAAGATTGCTCTCACTTCCGAATTCATTCCCGATTGTGTTATACATGGGGCAATGGAGAAGGCAATTCCCGCATCCGATGCAGTAAAGGAGTTCCTTAAATTCGGTCTTTGCCATATCACTTCGTTTGTTATCGAGCAATATCAATACAATCTCTGAAGGACTGTGAACCCCTTTAATAAATTTTTTCTCCACATCCGCGGTCTTGCTCACGCCGCTTACAACTTCGACAAAAGAAGGAATTATCGAGCCTGTGGCATTGTAGCTCAGGATTTTCAGCATGTTCATGGCAGATTCGATATCGGGATATATCTTGTCGATTGAAGTTACGACAATATGTTTTTCCTTGCGCATGACCTCGTAGATATTCCCTTCATTATGTGCCATCACAATCGAGCCTTCCTCTGCGGTTATGGCATTTGCTCCCGTGATGCCTGTTTTTGCCTTATCCAGACTGGAAACCACATCCGCTTTTACTATCTTTACAATTTCCTCTGGGTCATCTTTTATGGGAATATTATAGTATTTTGACAGTCCCTTTGCGATTTCTTTTGCAGAGAGGTGGGTTACGGGGCCTGTGGGGTGGGACGGTTTTGCGTCCATTACCTGTAAAATCCTGTCCCCAATGTCGGTTTCTACTACTGTTAAACCTTTTTCCTCAAGGGCTTTTGTCAGTCCTATTTCCTTTGTTACATTGGATTTGGATTTGACAACAAGTTTTTCACTTCCAAGCTCGCCAAGGATTATATCAATAGCTTCCTGCTTTTCCTTCACAAGATGGACTTTTATGCCATTCTTTTTAAGGCGCTCAATTGCAGCCGCAAGAAGCTCGTTGTTCCCGACACAGGATTTCCGTGTAGAGATGAGCTTTAATTTTTTTTCTGAAAAGTCATGGGGCGGGTTTAGAACCTGCCTTTCCTTCACTGAATTAAAAGCTTTTCGAAGGGCAATGACTTCTTCAAAGTTCATGGTATTCTCTTAACGTGTTTATCAGGACATTATTTCCTGTGTGCCGTATATAGATTTCTGGTTTTAAAAAAACCACAGAGTTCACAGAGGACACAGAGAACTACAACTCTGTGCTCTCTGTGTGCTCTGTGGTCGATTATCTTTACTTGAGTTCATTTATCAACGAATGCAGAACGTATATATCTTAAACCCGTCTCTAAACCCCAATAATGGGCATCAAGGAAAGCGCTATAAAGCAATTCGGAAGTAGGGCTGAAGCATACTCGAAAGGGAATATATTCGTGGATGGCGTTCATCTCTCCGAAATAGTAAAAAGGTCAGGGGTGACAAAGGACTACCGCGTTCTTGATGTAGCTACAGGCGCGGGTTTTCTCGCGCTTGAGTTTGCAAAAAATGCGCAAACTGTAATCGGCTGCGACATCACGCGCAACATGCTCATGAAAGCCATTGAAAAGCAGGACATCTCAGGACTGGACAATACCGGATTACTGCTTTCGGATGTAGAATCGCTTCCTTTTCCTGATGAGAGCTTTGATATTGTCTCATGCAGGTTCGCATTCCATCATTTCCCGGACCCGGGCAAGGCCCTGGCGGAAATGAAACGGGTCTGTAAAAAACGCATGATCATAGTTGACGGCGTCTCGTCCGAAGACCGCGATAAGAGCCTGTTCCACAACCATATCGAAAAGCTCCGCGACCCCTCGCATGTCAGGATATATGCGCTTCGTGAAATTGAAAAAATGGTCAAAGAAAACGGGGCTGTTATTTCGGAGCTGACGCACCGGGATATCCCGCAGGACTTCGGGGACTGGATAAATCGTGCGGGAACCGATGCAAAACAGGCAAAGGTTATTGAAGGATTGATGAGGCAGAGCATGAACGATGACAGTACAGGTTTGCGGGTGAAGCTTGAAAACGGAAGGCTCGGGTTTACTTATGACACGGTTATCCTGATTGCGGCTATTCGCGGATAGCGCAAGAATACTTATGGCTTAGAACCGAATTTTTCAAACATATTCTTGTGAATACTTTGCGTACTTGGCGCCTGATATGAAAAAATCAACAACTATAGCAAGATTCTTAAATAATCGTAAATCTAAAAACGGGTATGAATCTGGACAGGATTAACAGGATTGACGGGATAAGATATTAAATCCTGTTCATCCTGTAATCCTGTCTGGAAAATCTGTAATTTTCATCCTTTATTTCTTCAAAAACCGTTTCTCAATTACTCCCGGCCATATCGATGCCGATACAATCATCGACAGTATGAAAACATACACCATCCCTGCATACACATCCACAGATTTGTACTCCGCCGGGTTTGTGTTTACTTTCTGCATTCCAAGAATATAGAACAGGAGCATTATAACAATAGATGTCGCAAGGCTTGCAAGAACGCTGTAATATCCCAGCTTTTTTTCCATATTTTCACCCCTTTAATTTGATGCGCTTCATGAGCAGCGTGTTCATCGTCACTGTGAGAGAGCTTGCAGCCATCGCCGCGGCTGCAATTGCGGGATTGAGCAAGAACGGCGGGCTTGTGAAAGGGTACAGGATGCCTGCTGCTATGGGGATTCCCACCGAGTTGTAGAAGAAAGCCCAGAAAAGGTTCTGCTTGATTTTATTGAGTGTAAGCCTGCTCAGCCTGATAGCCTTTGCCACGTCGCGCACATCATTCTTTATCAGCACTATCTGGGCTGATTCGATAGCCACATCAGTGCCGCTCCCTATGGCTATGCCGACATCAGACTGCGCAAGGGCCGGGGCATCATTTATCCCGTCGCCAACCATCGCCACTTTTTTGCCGACATTTTGGAGTTTCTTGATCTCCAGGGCCTTATCTTCGGGAAGCACCTCTGACAAAACCATATCGATGCCTACCTGTTTTGCGATGGCATCTGCGGTTCTTTTATTGTCGCCTGTTATCATGGCAACAGAGAAACCCATTTCATGCAGTTCACGCACAGCTTCGGCTGAATTCTCCTTAAGTGTATCTGCAACCGCGATTATGCCCATTATTTCATTATCCAGCGCCACGAGCATGGCGGTCTTCCCCTCATGCTCAAATTCCTCAAGCTTTCCCGAATGCGGCGTAATGTCCATTCCGTACTCGGTCATCAGCTTTCGCGTTCCGATTAGCACTTTTTTCCCGCCGTATTTTACCTCAACGCCGCGGCCAGGTATCGCCTTGAACTCCTCAGCGTCCGGCACGTCAATGCCGCGTTCTTTAGCGCCTTTCAGGATAGCTTCACCGAGAGGATGCTCCGACCCCTTCTCAGCTATGGCTGCAAGTCTCAGCACTTCGTTCTGGGCGCCCTTTACGGCTATCACATCTGTGAGCGCAGGCTCGCCTTTTGTAAGCGTTCCTGTTTTATCGAATACGATTGTATCCAGCTTTTGCGCCTTCTCAAGCACCTCGCCTCCTTTAATGAGAATGCCGTTCTCCGCGCCTTTTCCTGTTCCCACCATGATAGCGATGGGCGTCGCCAGTCCCACGGCGCACGGGCATGAAATGATGAGCACTGTTATGGAAATCAACAGCGAGAAAAGGAAAGGAGATGCCATCCCCATCCCGAACGTTGCCGGGACATTGAAATATTCAAACCCGACGAAGAACCAGAAGAAAAACGTAAGCAATGCAAGTATATGCACCGCGAGGATGAAATGTCCCGCCACTATATCGGCGAGTTTCTGTATCGGAGCCTTGCGGGTCTGGGCATCTTCCACCAGTTTGATAATCTGCGAAAGTGCGGTGTCTCTGCCTACCTTTGTCGCTTTGAACTTTATCATGCCTGTTTTGTTCATGGTAGCGCCAATAACCTCTGAACCCGCCGCCTTCTCAACAGGTATGCTCTCTCCTGTGAGCATGGATTCATCAACTGCTGTGAGACCATCGATAACACTTCCATCGACAGGTATTTTTTCACCCGGCCTCACAACAACAATATCATCGACCTTCACATCCTCGACGGGAATCTCTTTCTCCTCCCCGCCAACGATGATGCGGGCAGTCTTTGCCGCAAGCCCCATAAGTTTCCTGATAGCTTCCGAGGTCTTTCCTTTGGTGAGCGCCTCAAGATACCGTCCGAGCACAATGAACATGATAAGCAGCGCGGCGGTGTCGTAGTATGTGTGCCTGTATGCCTCGCCGAGGTCAAGGAATGTGGCTGCAACACTGATGGTATAAGCCGCCCCCGTTCCCGTTGCTATCAGGAGATTCATATCGGTCATGCCGTGCAGTAAGCCTTTATAAGTGCCTTCAAAGAACTGCCGCCCCGGGAAAAGCATCACGATTGTGGCAAGGATGAAAAGAACGTAATCGTTTTTCAGAATACCGGGCACGAATGCCCATTCCATGTTTCGCCCCATGTCGCCCAGAGATATCGGGACGGCAAGGAGAACCGCAATGATAAGATTAATCCTCTGTTTCTTTATCTCTTCTTCGCGTGCCCTTTGCTCCCTATCTGCGTCGGATTTTTCCAATTTCTCGGAAGCCGTGTAGCCTACGCTCTCTATTGTTTTTATCATGTCTGATACCGATATGAGTTCGGGGTCGTAGGCAATCCTTGCCCGCTCAAGCGGAAAACTGACATCAGCAGAAATAATACCGACTGTTTTCTTAAGAGCAGTCTCAATATTAAGCGCACAGGCAGCGCAGTGCATCCCTCCTAACTTGAGCGTGATATCGCTCTTGGCCACGCCGTATCCCAGGGAAGTGACCACATTTTCCAACCTTTGAGGCGTCACCATGGCAGCGTCGTATTCCACGCTTGCTTTTTCAAAAGAGAAGTTAACTGAGGCGTCTTTAACACCGTCTGTCTTTTTAAGCGCCGTCTCGATGTTCTGGGCGCACGAAGCGCAGGTCATTCCTGTAATCTTCAAAGAGATTTTTTTTATCCCGCTTTCTTTAATCTCAACCTTAGTTTCAGGTATGACCGTCTGCCTTACCGGAACAGGGCAGGCTTCCCCTTCATCTATTACCCCATACCCTGAAGAAGCAATAGCTGTTTTTATTGTCTCAAGGTCCGTGACATTTGTGTCAAACGACACCTTTGCCTCGCCTCTCTTAAAGTCCGACGAGGCCTTTGTCACCCCTTTAACACTCATTGCGGCTTCAGTCACTATTTTTTCGCAATGGCCGCACATCATGCCTTTTATTTTAATGACAGCGTCTTCCAAAGATATTCTCCAGACTTGTTTATAAGTTATTATGATGCTTATCGCTTATGTTTGTTCTGGTTTAAAAAATAAGAAAAATCTTGAAGTAAATCTTAATTTTTGAAAATATACGGCTATTTTCTTTACGCGATATCCTTTGTAGTATCTATCTGGACACCGTCTCCGACCTTGAACCTTATCATTTCTATCGACGGGGCTCTTCCTCTTATCTTCGGTATTGAAAGACGGTTAGAAATCTTATCCGGATTCTTTTCAGAATCGACATCAAAAATAACGTCACAGGACTTTAATATTTCATTTTCAAGTTTCTTTTCGTGTGTATCCTTAAGGCCGTATAAAAAAGTCAGGCAATTCACGTGTTTTGTCACCTCATAAATCAAATTGATGAGCTGTTTGATTAATCCCGGATTAACATTCAGGTTCAGATAAAAAGAGAACGAGTCAAAAATTATGTTTATATCCTGTTCTTCTTCGGCCAGTATTTTTTTCAGGTTATATTCCGTGAATTCTACTATCTTGGCATCGACGAATTCATTGCCAATATTATCAACCATATCTCCATGGGACGAGATATAATACTCACTGTATATATCCACAAATGTAATATCATCAGTTTTAAAACCAAAATTCCGGATATCATGCATTACATATACCGGGCGCCTTTCATTTGAGAAATAATAGCTTTTGCGGGCCTGCGTGAATTGGAATAAGAAAACTTCAGCCATGGAAGTGGCATCGGCGTGTATATAGGCAACAGAACCGGATGGCAATCCGCCTCCGAGGGTACGGTCAAGAATAGATATGCCGGTGGTCCGGTTTTGTTTTTGGGGAACACCATCCAGGATTGAAACCGCCAGGGGTTCATTACTCTGGGCAGGTTTTTTTGTGACAGGTCCAGCTAAAGATATTCTTTTTCCGTTTGCCATTTTTTCCCTTTTTTAATAATAGGGTTATTTTTTTCTGGCTTAATATAGTTTACTAAAAATGCATGATAATGATGATGAGATTAAAATAAGGTTTTAGGTTTTTGTGCTTTTTTCTTTAGATTTCCGGATTTTTTCAAGAAGCTCAAACACATTTCCATGCCTTTGATCGCAGCAGAGCTTTCAGGATTTAATTCAAATGCCATTTGGTAATTTTTAAGAGCCTCTCTGATCTCCCCTTTTTTATAAAGCGCATTGCCTTTATTATTTAAAAATACACAATCTTCCGGGTCGATCTTGAGCGCTTTATCATAGCAGATTATTGCCTCCTCGATTTTTCCTGATTTCGCAAGAGCAAGACCTTTATTGTTCCAGGCGATGGTATTTTCGGGATCTATCAGAAGCGATTTATTGAACGAATCGATTGCATCTTCATATTTTTTCATGGAATACAACGCATTTCCGGTAACAAGGTGATCTAAAGCTTTTTTGGCTATTTCATGAACT
>JAPZAO010000142.1 GCA_027460615.1 Candidatus Methanoperedens sp. | reverse complement strand
ACAGTTCATTCTGGCATAACAGGTTACAGGGAGCCCTGTTCTTATCAGCGTTTTTGACATGGGGTCTTGGCGATGCAGTCACCAGTTTATGGATGATTGAACACCGCGGTATTACGGGAGAAGCGAATCTGATTGCACAGTATATAATCATCAATTATGGCGCTTCAAGTTTTATAGCAATGAAAATATGGTTCACAACCATAGTTCTTTTTTTTGTACCCTTTTTAATGCAAAAAAGGTCACAGGAACCAGTCTACTGGATGATTAACGGCTATTTTTGCTCCTTTTTTGTTGCAGGAGTATTAGCTATGATTCTCAATATGCAGGCGGCCCAGAATGAAGCGCTTCTCCTTCAACCCGAACAGGTGATATTTTTATTTTTAAGTTTGATTTTTATATTGACCAGCGTTGGAGAAGAAGTTGATAAACGGACAAACCCCAGGATAAAAAGCTATTTTGATTGCTTTTTATATGATATTGCAAAGGTACAGGCTTTCATTAATAATCTTAATTAGTAATCCCCTTTATAGCATCAAAAGGATGCTCAAATCATTTTTGGAAGGGTGATGCTGGCTAAAGCAATTAAAGCAAGGCACCACAATACGATTTTTCCTTTTGTTAGCCTGATGTTCGAGAATATATTGGTCATATATTATCCGTTTTCTTTTAATATAGTGTCTGTCATCATTAGTAATAAAGGTTTCTGATATGTCAGAGTGGTTCCGCCCAAGTAAGAGCATTTTAGGCTAGGTGAGTTTTCTTACAGTAGATGCAGCACTGCGATATGGTTCGTCGGATACCGCTCGTATCAATAGGGATTTGAATCTTATTATACGGCAGAAGGGTTTAATTTTTACACAGGTTATTTTTTCGGGATTCCATTAGCCGTAAGTGATGAGGTTAAGTTCGTACTGCTTGCATTTCTCGCTGCATGGCAATCGGTGCAGTACTTTTCCTGATGGCAATCAGTGCATGCCTTGCCTGCAAATGAAACCTGCGTCTTATGCGTCGCAAGCCAGTCTTTGGGATGCGCGTTGGCATGACATTTATCACAGATAGCCGTTATATTTGCAGGATGTTTGACATCGGAGTGACAGTTTGTGCAAGCCACTGAAACCGGATGGTTGCTGTGGCTGAAATTGACTCCATTAAAATTAATATCGGGAGAAAAAATGCGATTTTCATGGCAGATAAGACAATTTTTTTCCAATACTTTTGCAAATAATGGATCTGAAGTATCTCCAGAGCTGGTTTCATAGTTGTACATTTGCATAAGCCCGTTAATCTTACCTTTTATATGGCCTATCAATCCAGGTTCATAATGGCAATTAATGCATGCAATATCCTTATGCGCGGATATGCTCCATGAGTCGTAGTAAGGTCTCATGATATGGCAATTCTTTCCGCAAAAATCCGGATTTTCAGTTATTGCAAGCAACTTTTCAGTAACAACTACCCCTGCCGAAAGTAGAACCACCAATGAAATAATAATCGGGAGCTTGTGTGCTGAAATCCAAGCCTTAATAGCTGCTTTAAGCGATATATTATCCATCAGTTCACCGTTTTTTTAATTGCAGTTATGGTCGCATTTCCGCTCACATTTTGTTGGTAGCTGTTAAGGTTGTTGTGCCCCGGACTGGTGCCGCGAAAACACGTGTGTTGTAGAATTGATTGTTCTAGCATTCGTGTTGCTGTTGCTCCAATCGTCATAGCTGTCATTTGCATTGCTCCTACGCTGTGGCCAGGGCGTTTGCGATAGCCGTGATCTGCGCCGAAGTCAGGGAGATGGATTTCATTTCGGGAACTTCACTGATGGCATTCGTAATATCGCTGACCGATTCTCTTTTCACATCGGAAGACGCCAGAGGATGATGACAGCCTGAGCAGTAGCTGGCGTAAAGTGATTTCCCATCCGCAGGTATCGGAGCTGCAGCCAGGGCGTTTGCGATAGCCTGGATCTGCGCCGAACTCAGTGAAGAGAGGGAATTCATTTGGGAAACTGAACTAATGGTACTCGTAATCTGCGTCGCCGTTCTTCCGGGCTTGAGGGTAGATGCCAGAGGGTTATGACAGCCTGCGCAATAGCTGGAATATAGTGCCGCCCCTGTAAGAGTCGTAGTTGAGGTTGGTGTAGGTGTCGGAGTTGGTGTCGATGTAGCCAGGGCACTTGCGATAGCCTGTATCTGTGCCGAACTCAGTGAAGAGAGGGAGTTCATAGAAGAAACTGCGCTGATGGCACTCGTAATCTGCGTTGCCGTTCTTCCCGGCTTTGTGGTGGATGCCAGGGGGCTATGACAGCTTGCGCAGTAGCTGGAGTATAGTGCCGCCCCTGTAAGAGTCGTAGTTGAAGTTGGTGTAGGTGTCGGAGCTGCAGGCAGGGCGTTAGCGATCGACTGAACCTGCGCCGAGCTCAATGAAGAGAGGAAATTCATGGAAGAAACTGCGCTGATTGCATTTTGAATCTGCGCCGCCGTTCTTCCCGGCTTGGTGGTAGATGCCAGTGGGTTATGGCAGCCTGCGCAGTTGCCGGCATAGAGCGCTGCCCCGGTAAGAGTCGTAGTTGAAGTTGGTGTAGGTGTCGGAGCTGCAGGCAGGGCGTTAGCGATCGCCTGTATCTGCGCCGAACTCAATGAAGATAGATAATTCATAGAAGAAACTGCGCTGATGGCACTCGTAATCTGTGTCGTTGTTCTTCCTGGCTTAGTGGTAGATGCCAGGGAATTATGGCAGCTTGCGCAGTAGTTAGCATATAGTGTCGGCCCGTCAAGAGTCGCAGTAGGTGTTGGCGTAGGTGTTATTGACGCACCCAATACGGCTACGATAGCCTGGATTTGTGCCGAACTCAGTGAAGAGAGGGAATTCATGGAAGAAACTACGCTGATGGCATTCTGGATCTGCGTCACCGTTCTTCCCGGCTTGGTGGTAGATGCCAGGGATTTATGGCAGCCTGCGCAGTTGCCGGCGTAGAGCGCCGCCCCGTCGAGAGTCGGCGTGGAGGATGGTGATAGTGACGCACCCAGGGCAATTGCGATCGCCTGTATCTGCGCCGAATTCAGGGTGGAAAGGGAATTCATGGAAGAAACTGCGCTGATAGAATTCTTAATCTGGTCTGCCGTTCTTCCCTTCTTGGTTGAAGATGCCAGTGGGTTATGGCACCCCTGGCAGTAGCTGGTGTAAAGTGCCACCCTGTCAAGAGCAGTAGTCGGTGAAGAAGTCGTTGTCACGACCATGGCTGTTGAAATAGCCTGAAGCTGCACCATTCTCAGAGAGGAGAGTGCTTTCATTTCGGGGACTGTGTTGATTGCAATCTGAATCTGCGCCGCCGTAGCCCCCAGCTTGCTTGAAGATGCCAGAGGGTTATGGCAGTCCCGGCAGTAGCTGGAGTATAATGTCGCCCCATCGAGAGCCGGTGTCTGTTTTGGAGTTAATGGATTATCGAGTGCATTGCCAGGGAAAGTCCTGGCAGTGATTTCAGCAATGTTGGCAAATCTATCTAAGTCCGAGTCGTTTGACTCAATCGCTGTAAAGTTGTGTCCATTGTTCGCAAAATCTGTACCGTAGGAGTTCAATGATCCTCCGCCAGACGGGTTGATATGACAGAGCTCGCAAGAATCAATACTCGACCCTGCCGCATCGGGGTACGTTTTTTCGAAGGTGCTGAGATAGCCGCACGCACTCAAAGCCCCGGGTATTAGTAAAGTTATAACTACGACCGGTATTAACCCAAATAATAGTTTCTTATTCATTTTTTTGTCTCCTTGTTTTTTAGACTTGCACCTTTTCCCAATCCTTCCGTCTTAGTGGAGAATTCCCAAGGTCGCACCATGCGCATTCATGCATGGCCCGTGGAAAGGTGGAATGGGTACGAAATAATTGGCAATGTTATCTTACCAGTTTGATAGTATCTCTCTTGAGTACTTATCTCCCAAAAGTTCAATAAACATTCTTCCGTTTTCATTTCTGATTCTCCTATTTACGTTTTTATGTCAAACCTATACATTTTTCATCAGATTTTTTTCTGCTTGCTTGATGCATAAAGCATCTTTACCGAATAGTAGTAAGTATAACAATTCTTAATTTAAGCATACCGAGAGTTTTTCAGAGTTTTTGTGTTTTTAAGATTTATAAAAACTTATTTTAGTTTTTTAAAGTTGACTAAAGAGTTTTTTTGGATTAAAAGTATAAGTAATAACCCAAATATTAAAATTATCTCTCCAATTACCCAGATAGCAGTGAGAAATGTGAAAGCTGTTAGTAATTGATTAAAAATTATTAGTATCTGGCTATCGTTATAAAACCCGTGTGACCTACTCTTGCTGTTGCAGGACGTGTCCCCCTATCGGTGAAACTAATCTCCCGTTCCATGGTCTCGATGGTCTTAAGCTCGGTGAAATTTGTTTTCCCGATTGCCTCCCTTATATCCTTTGTTTGTTCGAAAAAAGGTGAATATGCAGCAAGAAAACCGCCAGGGAAAAGGACGCGCGGTACATGCGGGACGACCTGCGATGCAGCAATGGTATCCAGGGTCACCAAATCGAATTTCTCATCCAGTTTCTGTATTTCTTCGACGATATCCCCATGGCGCAGTTCAATATTAGATAGACCTGCCTGGGCAAAGTTTTCCCTCGCAATTTCCAGGAATTCCTCCCTTATTTCATACGTTACCACTTTCCTTGCAATACTCCCAAGGTAAATGGCAAGGATGCCTGAACCTGTGCCCGCGTCCAGTACGCAGTCGGAGGAACATAGCCCGGTGTTTGCAATAATCACGCCAATGTCTTTTGGCATCATGGGCGCCCCACTTCGTTTTGCGAACTTGAAAAAATCCGGGGCTTTTGGTTTCCTGATAATGAAATCGACGCCCAGGTGCGAGCTTATCGTATCGCCAAATGTTTTTGTTTTAAGCTCATCCAGTTTTATTATACCGAGGTCGGTATGAAGTTCACCCTCCCGCATGACAAAATACTCTTTTATCTTTCCATTCCGGAACGTCTTTAGAATTACAGGTGTATCCATTATTTCGCCGCTGGGATAATATAGAACTTAATAGATATAGAATACGTGGTTAGCATGGATGAAATCAGGATAAAGGATAAAAAATATTCTTCAAAAACCCTCCAGCTTCTGGCAGGTCAGAAGGATGTGGATATTGAAAAAATCCACGATAATGTTCTTTCTATCGCCGAAGTCGTGGATGACCCTGACAAATTGCCCTATGTTATAGAGGGCATAAAATCACTTGAAATCGATGACATGGATAAGTTCAGGTTCGTTCTACTGCGTGTCCAGGTGGATTCACACCTGCACATGAATGAAGACCTTGAAAAGTACATGAAGCGTCTTTATGTGGCGCAAGTGATTGAAAAATTACTGTATGGCGAGTTGCTCCTTGAGGAAGGGGAAGAGGAAGATGAGGACGACGAGGATGACTGAACCATATGAGCCTGCAAAATTATAATGAAATTCACACAAATAGTTTGTTCACATAGGAAAGTATAAACACATATCCCTATCTTGCGGCTTATTTTTCCTCAGAAAAATTGATGTTCTTGGCTTTTCTGCTTCCTTTGGCTTTTTCAATGTTTGGTTAATATTTTCTGGTCCGCCGTCAGGGTCTTATTCTTGCCTTTCGTTTCTATTTCATAGCTTCCTTTACGGCCACCGGTCAGCATAACATTTGGTTAACCTGCGAGCGGCTTGTCCGATGTCAGGTTGAACCAGTTGTTGGCGGTCAGGTTAATTCTTAATAATAAACTCGTTAATGTCTTCGCAAAATTGTTTTCTTTCTTCATCATGAATTGCATGTCCCACGTTCTCGTAAATCTTTAACGTTACATTACTTTTCCTTTTAGCCATTTCTTTTATATTATCTGTTTTACATGCCCAGCTTTTCTTTCCATGTAATAGAAAAATTGGACATTTAATATTTTCCCAATCTTTCCAGTAGATTCCATTTAGCTCTATCTGTGATTGAATCATTTCCTGACAGTTAAATCTAAACATCCATTTTGTTCCATCATAATATAGGCTTTCCATAAAATATGGTCCTAAAACCATGTTATGTTTCATGAATTCATTGTTGACATCCCAAATAGAATCAAAGCATTCAGGGAAATCTGCAATAAAACTATTGGATCCTGATATTTCTGTTCCTATGTCTTCAACAATAATCATTTTTACATTTTTATATATTGAAGCATACTGAAATACATTTACACCCCCAAGAGAATGTCCTAATAAAATAGGATATTGAAGATTTAATTCATCAATGATTGCTTTCAAGTCTTCGATATAGTCAAGCCTTGTATAGGAATCCGCATGGTCACTGTAACCATGTCCTCTTTGATCAGGAAGAATAATTCGCCCATCGAAAAAAGATTCAACAAATTTAAACATAGAACCCGTACCAAAATGACCATGAAGGCAAATTAGCGATTGTCCACCTTTTTCATTATCAAGATATGAAATATTAAGTCCATTAATTTTCATTGTTTTTCGTTTCATTTTATACCTCCATATGCTCTACCTAACATATCTTATAGCTTTAGTCAACCTAACAATAATTTGATTCCAATGATATATAAATCGTTTTTGAATAAACTTCAACAAATATTTTAAAAAAGCTCATATCTTATATACCATAAAAAACATCCAGAAGCCCGTATGGTCACGTACGCCGACAGGATAAATTCATTGCCCCCTTACTTATTTGCAGCCATCGACAAAGCAAGAGCCGAGGCTGTCAAAAAAGGCGTGGATGTCATTAACCTGAGCATTGGAGACCCTGATTTACCTACTCCGGCGCATATCGTAGAAGCAATGAAAAAATCCCTCGATAATCCTGCACGCCATCGGTATCCTTCGTATGAGGGAATGCTGTCCTTTAGAAAAGCGGCAGCCCAATGGTACAAAAAGACCATGAATGTTGACCTTGACCCTGAAAACGAGGTTCTCACTCTCATAGGTTCAAAAGAGGGAATAGCCCATATCCCTCTTGCGTTCTTAAACCCGGGTGATATTTCACTTGTTCCAGACCCCGGATATCCCGTGTACAACATCGGCTCAATACTCGCGAATGGCAAACCCCATAAGATGCCCCTCATTGCAGAGAACGATTTCCTTCCCGACCTTGACGCCATTCCAGCCAATATCGCAAAAAAAGCAAAGCTCATGTTTATCAATTACCCCAACAATCCCACCTCGGCTACGGCTTCTATCAGCTTTTTTGAGGAAGTGGTAGATTTTGCAAATGAAAATGAAATCATAGTGATTCACGATAATGCATACTCGGAAATGACCTTCGATGGTTACAAGGCGCCCAGTTTCCTCAACGTCAGCGGTGCAAAGGATGTGGGTATTGAAGTGCATTCCCTGTCAAAAACATATAACATGACCGGCTGGCGGCTTGGGTTTGCGGTCGGGAACAGCGAGATACTTGCAGGTCTTGGTAAAGTAAAAACAAACGTGGACTCAGGGGCATTCGAAGCTGTACAGGAAGCCGGCATCGCTGCCCTTTCGGGTGCGCAGGATTGCGTCCGCGAAACGAACCGGATATACAGGGAACGGCGGGATGCGCTTCTTGTCGGGCTGAAGAGCCTCGGACTCCCAGTAAAGCCGCCCAAAGCCACGTTCTATGTCTGGGTGCACGTAAACGGCAGCTCATCTGCATTTGCGAAGATGCTTCTTGAAAAAGCAGGGATAGTTGCCACGCCTGGCGTGGGGTTCGGTGGATCGGGCGAAGGGTACGTCAGGTTTGCCCTGACGCAGCCTGTGGAAAGGATAAATGAAGCGGTTGAAAGAATGCGGAAACTGGATATTTAATTTATATGATTTCAAATAGCACCTCAAGTATTCTTTCGGTGGCAAATAGTTACAGTTCTTTAATTACAGCAATAGCCACAGTGGTTTTAGCCATTGTTACATGGCTGTACGTTAGAGAACTTCGGAATGAAAGAAAATTTGGATTAAGAAAAGAACACACTCAAAATTTAAAAGAGAAAGTAGTAAAACCTTGGCTTGAAGAATTAAACCGTATAGGAAATGCTAAAAAAGGACACTCGCCATTGCCAGATAAATTGACAGGAATAGCCCATTTTACTTATGAAGGTGAGAATTTAAATGTTGAGAAATGCTTACTTTTCAACGATTTAAGAAACCATGTGGACTCGGTATTATTTCAGACTTATGAGGAGAGGTTTAAAAAGAATTGTAGAGAACTTTTAAAAGAAAATAAAAATTTAGAAAAGAAGATGGAGTTATATCTGAAAGATAAGTTTGAATTTTTACCTTGGGATGAGTTTTACAACTCAGAAAAAAAACTTGAAAATGGATTTTTTGAGAAAGATTTCACATTACCATTCTTTTTGGATTCATTATTGTCTGGGAGTAAATGTATAGTAAAAATAAATGAAACATTAGAAGAAAGAACTAAAAAATCAGAGAAGATATATGGGCTATGTTTTTATTGTAGCCTTGACCCCATTCCATTTATTGGAAAATATCAGTCTAAAGATGGAAGATACATTGATAGGGAGATTACGGAGGAGAAAAGGATAGAAATTAAAAATACACTCGAAAGATTACTTGAAGAGGCTAAAGATAAATTTAAAAACGATGTTAGTGCAATCCACAGACTGGTAGAGGAAATCAATAATGATAAACGTAAAGTTCAAGGAGAATTGGAAAGACTAAAGGAGAAGAGTGTATTTTCTGGAGAATGCGAGTTCATCTAAAGGTTTAAGTTTGTTAGTACAAATACCAACCCTTCGAAAATTACATGAGCTTATGAGTGAATTAAATAGAAATCCTTTTGAGTATTTCGGGCATGGATGTGAGTAATGGATATAGAGCAACTTTTAGCCGACCGCGCAAGACTGGTGGATTCCGAACTGCCAAACCTTCTCACTGATATCAAACCGCCTGAGCTTGCCGCAGCGGTCGCCTATGCAATAGCTTCAAAAGGAAAACGCATCAGGCCCGCACTTGTCACACTCGCATGCGAGGCTGTGGGCGGTACTGCAAAGGAAGCATGTTTTGCAGCCGCTTCCATCGAATTAATACATTCCTCATCCCTCGTTCTTGACGATGTAATCGATAAATCCGAGAAAAGGCGCGGGCAGTTCACGATTCATACGCTGTGGGGAAACGACATGGCACTGCTCACTGTGCAAATCCTTGCAGCCCTTTCACTTAAAATCGCGGCGCGCGACCCCAGACTCATCCATGCCATCGCTGATTCATTGTTCTGTATGGGCGAGGGCGAAGCCATGGAACTTGTCGATTTTGCCAAAGATAAAAAAAGTTATCTTGAACTTGCTTTCAGGAAAACAGGTTCGCTTTTCAGTTCAGCGGCCGAGGTTGGGGTCCTCGTTGGCGGGGGAGATAAAAAACAGATATACGACCTTACAAAGTTCGGGAATCATATCGGTCTTGCTTTCCAGATCCGCGATGACATCCTTGACTGCATTTCAAGAGAGGAAGACCTTGGTAAACCTGTGAAAAAAGACCTTTTCATGGGAAGACCTTCCATTGTACTGCTTGATGCCATCAATTCAGGCATTTCAATTGAGATGATGATGAAATGCAATAACGGGGAGCTCATGCATCTTGTCGGGAATTCCATTGAATTTGCGCAAAAAACCGCAAGAGAAGAGATAGAACTTGCAAAAAACCATATTGAAGAACTCGATGACACCTATGCAAAAACAAAGCTCAACGAATTGGGCGATTATATAATAAGCCGAAGCAAGTAGTAAGACCCATGGAAAAGGATAATTCAGGTTCTTTTTTTAATTACCTTCCGGAAGGATGCCGTTTATGCTGCACAGGGTCAAAGATGGTGCTTTTTGTTACAGGGCTGTGCGGCAGGAATTGTTTTTACTGCCCGGTTTCAAATGAAAGGCGGAGAAAGGACATAATATTTGCAAATGAAAGGCTTGTGAAAAATGATGACGATCTGATAGAAGAAGCTGTTTCAATGGACGCTCTCGGAACTGGCATAACAGGCGGTGAGCCTTTATTGCGCCTGGAGCGTGTTATCCATTACATAAAACTCCTGAAAAACAGGTTTGGCAGCGCCCACCATATCCATTTATACACGGCGCATGCCCCAACCAAAGGAGTACTTGAATCTCTGCGGAAGGCAGGTCTTGATGAGATAAGGTTCCACCCGCCGCTTGATGTGTGGAAAAATATTAACCACACTTATTACAGGGATTCTATCCTTGCCGCTCATGGAACCGGTCTTTCCACGGGAATTGAAATTCCGTCTATCGCCTCTGATTTTAGCGGAATCTTATCCTTACTTCTGGAAGTTGACGGTTTTCTTAACATAAACGAGCTTGAATTTTCAGAAACAAATGCCAGCGAGCTAAAAAAACGGGGGTTCATACTGGTTGATGACGCTTCATCCGCGGTTCTTGGAAGCAAAGAGGTGGCCGAATCAATAACTGGAAATAAGCTCCGTTTTTGTTCATCAGGCTTCAAGGATGCCGTGCAGATGCGGGAAAGATTCAAACGAATCGCAAAAAAATCTGCAAGGTATTTTGATGAGATAACCGATGACGGGACTCTTGTTTACGGAGTCATCAGGGGAAATGGTCTTGATATCCTGAAAGAAGCCGGGGTCATGGAAGACATGTACTATGTCCTTGATGATTCTGTTGAAACCGCCGCATGGATTGCAGAAGACCTCGCGGACGAGCTGAAAAAAACAGGATGCAGCGTTTCAATAATAGAACGATATCCTATGAAAAACGGAATGATAGCGGAAATGACGCCTCTTTAAAACATGGAAAGGTATAAACTCTTAAAATCAAATAATGGAAAAAGGTGGTCTGACTGAGCATCGTAAGCAACGCCATAGCTATTCCCAAGGCAAGCTTGGCTGGTCTGTTCCGTACTTCAGCACATCTTTCCAGAACCTGTACGCTATGTCGTTCCGCGAAAAAAGCGCGAGGTAATAGAGCAGCAGGTTCTTTTCGACCGATCGAACGAGTTTCATTTGGTCCAGCTCCTGGTGCAGGTAGTGCAGGGATTCCATGCTGCTCGCGAACTCAGCCGCAAGAAATGCTCTGAAGTCTTT
The DNA here is from genome assembly GCA_027460615.1 of Candidatus Methanoperedens sp. Classification (GTDB taxonomy): domain Archaea; phylum Halobacteriota; class Methanosarcinia; order Methanosarcinales; family Methanoperedenaceae; genus Methanoperedens. Next base: position 725 of record JAPZAO010000142.1, on the reverse strand, counting down.
CCGCCGTGCCCCGCTCTCCTTCCATCGTTTGCGCCACTGCGTATTCCCCAGGGCATCATCAATCTTCGTGGAGTTTCCGTCGACATAATGGTCGTAGTTGCGGTTCGCGTCCATGCCTACAGCAAGTAGGACGAGAAAGTCTACGTAGAACGAAGAGAGTGTCCGCAAGGTCTCGAACTTGATCCCGAAGTCAAATGGATCTACGAAACAAAGCGAAAGCACGGTGTTGCTTGCAGACGGTCGCGGAACGAGGGCCAAGATGCGTTCAATCTCCACGTCGCAGTCGCCGTTGACAAAGTTGATGTCAGCACTTGGCGCAATTCGATTAGCACGTGTCTTTAGCGCTTCGAACAATTCGGGGGCCTGCTCGCAAAAAATATACTTGTCGAACGGGTGCTGCACCGTGAGCGCTAATATCGGCGAGCCTTTTAGTACGGTCGACGTGCCTTGAATGCGACTGTAACCTGCGCCCGCGTATAGGTCGATGTAGACTCGCTTTCCCCACTTGTCTTTCATACCTGTCGCGAACAACTCGTCGTACATGGCGACGAGTCGGTACTTGGTCTCAGCCCTGGCCGGCATGTTTGCCCTCGTGCTGGTCATGTTTCTCGGCACCGTCACCGCAACGCACCTGTACGACTTCGGCCAGCCCATTCCACTCGACCTCTTCTTCCGCATCGCCGTGAATGGCGGGTTGGTTGCTGGAGCGGCGGGCGCGATCGCGC
>JAPZAO010000141.1 GCA_027460615.1 Candidatus Methanoperedens sp. | reverse complement strand
GCTATTCATGGCGGATTACCCCAGGGCAAACGGAACGATGTCATGAGGTCATTCCATTCAGGGAAATCCTGTGTCCTTGTATGCACGGATGTGGCTGCAAGAGGGCTTGACATCGAGGGTGTTTCTCATGTCTATAATTACGATATTCCCCGTGAGAGCAAGCAGTATATCCACAGGATAGGAAGGACTGCAAGAGCAGGAGCAGAAGGTAAGGCGATAAATATCCTTTCCAGGAATGATTATAATAACTTTTCAGCCGTGTTGAAGGAAAATGATGTGGATATAAAGGAAGAGACTGTGCCTGCTTTTGAGAAGATCGCTATCAGGCAGCCTGAAAGAAGAATGAATAAGCCAGATATGAATAAGCCTGTTGTTAGAAGAGGGCAACAGCGCAACAGGCGCAGACGTTTGTATTAAGCTAAAATTACAAAATCCTGGCGCCGGCTGGACTTAACGGATTTTCATATCCGTTAGGTCACATTTAAATATTCTAAGTGCATTTTATTTGGTTTTAATTATCATGGCTGCAACTAACGAAAATGAGTGAATTAAATGGTAATAATAAAAGGACACGAAATAGAGACAGTGATTTTTAAGACTGCTCATAATCGAAGGGCCTTGCAATTGAAAAATAATATTGTTATGCTTTTAAGAAGTATTGGTGTCAACGAAAATGATATTGATGTCCCTGTTGAAAATGTAGCGATAAAAAAAACCAAAGCCTCTGCGACCTGGTACTATTGCGGCCATCGAATGTATTACAGTCATAACATGCAGAGTAAATTCGTTGATAATCTCCATGTTCTATTCAAAGTAATTGAGTTTGAGTCTAACCTGGTTCTTTCTGAAAAAAAGACTTTTGACGACTTTATTTCAGAGTTCAGGGAGGATTCAGATGTTGATGATAAACGCAAAGAGGCGCGAAAGTTTTTTGGCGTTGACCCTGATTTGAACGATCTGGAGATAATTACTACAAAATACAAAGCTATGGCAAAAGAATTACACCCGGATATGCCTACCGGGGACACTGAGAAATTTAAGCAGCTAAATATTGCACATAAAATCTTAAAAAGAGAATTGACCTAGATTTAAAACGGTGCCTTCAGTTTGAGAAAGCGCCAAAAATTAATTCAGTCTTTATTTATAATTTTGTGGCATTATATTCACATAAAATCCGCAAGCCCCTTCTGCTTCACCTTATCGCTCTCAAAAAGCGACCTCATCTCAAGCTCCAGTAACTCAAGCCTCTGCTTCGTATAATGCCGCACATTATACTCATCCGCAATCCGAAGTGATGTCTCAAGATACTTCCTCACCGAACCCTCATGCACCGTAAGCACGATATTCCCGCCGCACTTCGGGCACGTGCCCCGAAGCGGCGGGCGCCTGTACTTAGCATTGCATTTCGTGCATCTCACCTTCTGTTTTGAGAACGAGCGCAAATTTCCGATAAGGTCGGGCAGGAAATGCGATTCGATTACACGCTCGGCAACATCCTGCGGGTCAACTGCCTTTATCCTCCGTGCCAAGGCAAGCTGTGCATCCATCTTCTCTATCATCGTCCCGAGCGTCTTGTAGGCGCTGTTCCTCGGTCCTGCCGCGATATCTGCGGTATCGTGGGTGAAGCCGAAACCCTCGTACTGCGCCGGCGTTCCGAGCCTCCCGCTCACCGTATCCATGAGTTTCACGATATCCTTCGGGTTCTTGTATTGCAGCGTGGCTTCATAGAACAAAAGCGGATACCTGAAAAGCAAATCCACATTATGCGCCTCCTTATCAACCTCATTCGGGTCGATGCGCGAGGTGAGCACAAGAGGCGCGTCCATCTGCCCGCCGCGCTTGTCCGGGAGGTACGAGCGCGAGAAATTCAAAAGCCCGTCCATGAGCAGCATTACGCAGTCCTCGTCGCCATCGCACTGGAAGGCAGTAATTCCTGAGCAAATGAGGCTGTGATGGGTATCGACAGTCAGATTATACACATATTTATCATGGGAGCTTATCTCTCTTTTTTCTATAACTTTATCACTGAAAACATCTTCATCAAAACTGGTTCTTGTCCTGCCTTTTTTAGCCAGCCATTTTTTAAGCAATTCTTCAGCATGCTCCTGCTTTTCACCCAGGAAGCCTACGTCTTCTATGAATTTTCCTGCTTCGCTGCCATATATCCTTATCTTATACGAATGTATCAACTTCGATTTTCCATAAAATTTTAGGATTAGGTCGCTTTTTACAGCTCTTTCTTCCTCATAAATAGAGTGCTTAATTCCGGAAAACATAAGAAGGAATGAAACGGCGTCTATCAGCCATTTATTTACTGAAGTCACATTGACCTCCAGCGTGCTTTGCAGGGAACACGATCCATCTCCGGTGAAATAACCTCTCAAGAATGCGCTAATCTTTTCCTCTGGCAGGGCGTACACAAAGTTCGGAACCCTTTTTGTTTTCGCATCTTTACCGATTTTCAGTTCTTCAAAAAGTTCATAAACAAATCTTGAGCATATCGTTACATGGTTTCCTGAAATACTGGGGTGCAAACCAAAAACAGCGTTTATTTTTTCTTTTAATAAGCGTCTTATCCATTCTTTAGTAGCGGTTATAGATACCTGATGACAATTTATTTGATTCTTCTTAATAAACCCTTCAGCCAGATAAAATCCCAACAGTAATAAGAAATCTTCGTCCACAGTTATGCTGGGCTTTATGGAAACCTTATCTCTTCTGCTCCCTATCAGGTAATTTCCTGCATCGATTATATCAGGATTAAATCTCTTGACAATCTCAAACGGATATGACTTTCTGTAAATATAATTTGTAAATGTCTTGTAACTCATTCCAAGATTGCTGCTTATCTCTGAAAAAGATACATCCTCATCGAAAACATCGCATTCAGTTCTTATCATAACGTCTTCAGGTTCGGTTATCGAAAGCAGGTCGATATTGTCTTTAGTTTCGATAGTAGGTCTTTTGAGATTCCAGGGGATCAATAATTCATCTACATCCTCTGCCCTCACTTTGACTCCTGATTTATCCGGGAACGGATGGTCTTCAGTCACGACTATCTTTCTACCGCTTTTTGTTTTTATTTCAAGCAGTTTTTCAGGAGCAATGTGCCTTGAAACATGGGTTATTTCCGCCAGTTCGAATTTTTTCGTTTTTGTGTTGAAAGCAAACGTTTTCAGTCCTTGTATCTCCTTGTATTCGGTTCCAAAATCATCTTTTTCTATTTTGCCGGTAAGACTGAGTTCAACAAGCTGGCGAATCGTTAAAAGCTCAAAACCATCTCCTTTGAAAACCAATAATTTTTCATCTCCATGAAAGCAGTTTCGTCTCTTTGCTGCATGGAAAAAGGGATGCGCATAGCCCACGGATGCAGTTGTGAACCCGATAAGGCGCCCGAGCACTCCAGCAGATGTATGGGGCGCAAGCCCAATCACCAGTTTCCCAATGAGGTCGTCTGCGCTGTTAATATTGTAGTAAGCATCGACTTTATAATATTTTACAAGCAGGTCGTCAATGAACCTTGCGGTCTTGAGCAGATATTCTGCGCAGTCCTTTGAGACTACGATGTCCTGTACTTTAAGTTCAATGACCTGGTTTTCATCAACGAGAGGCTTTCCGTACGTGTCGTTCACATACCCGAGTTCTTTCAGCTTCTGAACTGAAATCCCTAATTCCCTGGGCTTTATATGCGTGAGAGGCAGGTCGGAAAGGTCATACCTGACAGTCCCGTCCTTGAACATCACAATATCATGTTTCGCGCGAAGGATTCCTTTTTCAAGAGGCTCAGGCGTTTTATTTTTTGAGGTAAGGCCGATAACGCCTTTTATCGAGTCAAAGTTGTCCCTCTCACCCACATTATCCAGCGCCTGCTGGTACTCTGACTTGAAATCAATCTCCAGTTCCGTGACAGATGTGGTCTCTTTTTTGCACTTCGGGCACACGGGTTTTGGGACTTCAATCCCGCAGGACTGGCATTTAAGAAGCGGATGCGTAGATTTACCGCATGTGCACCTGTTCTTGAACGTCCTGGTCTTGCATGAAGGGCAGATGCGCTCCCCAATCTGGACTTTTATCGTTCCAGCCTTTTCTGTCTGGACAGAAAGTCCTGTCTTAAACTCATTATTATTTTTCCCGCCGTTATCGGTATCATCGATATAATCCCTCGCGCTCTTAAGCGATCTTCGCCGTCCTCCCGCTTCACCGATAGGAAAAAGCACATGCGGCGCAGGTTTCATTTCCCTTTTGTCGGATTTCTCAGGTCTTCCCATCCTCCCCCCGATTCTGATGGGCGCGCGGCTTCGGATAGTTATTCCGCTCACCTTTGAAACAGTATCCATGATATTAGATTCTGCAGAAGCCCATGTCTTTTTCAGATTTGCGTCAAGCCCGAGGCATCTCATCAACGGGAGCGGCTCTTCGATAAAAATAAGCTTCTCACGCACGATATGAGGTACAAGCAATGTCTCAAGAATGGTTTTTATTGTGTCATCTAGAGGAAATTCAACTTTTTCAGCAAATTTCCCGTTTTTCTGGATGTATTCAGCTAAAGCCGTATACTCATCGAGTGAAATATCGTGCCAGAGATACGTGTATTTAGGGTGAAGCGGCACTTTATAGGTGTCCGATAAAGACAGTGCTGTTTTCTGGTCCGGGTTTCTCAAATCTCCCTGTTCATTTAGAGGTATCTTTGCGGCAAGTTCCTGGAGCCACCATTCATAACAGTATGATGAAGGCACAAGAGGATGGTTATTCTCAAGAAAGTCCCCGAAGTTTATTAGAATCTCTCCGATATCGAGAATCCTCTGCACAGATGGTCTTATTTTGAGAGCTTCAGCCTGCGTGTCCACTCTTAAAACATCCCCGTTGAATAAACGTACTGTAGGACCTTCTATCGTATCCACAGGCGCGATGCCTGCTGCTTTACCCGGGCGCTCCACTTTAATCTGCGTTCCAGCAGCTATAAAGTCGTCCATCATTACCATCGTTGCTGGGCTGATACCCGCGGCTGCAAAACTCGTGTTCCTTCCCCTGCCGTACCTGAGCCTGAATCCCCCTGGTCTTGAAGGATATGAAAAAACCGGTCTCCCCGCAATCAAATCCTGCAGATATTTGTCTTTTGGTTTTAACTGTGCCGAGGCATCATCCGTTTTCACCGTTACCACGAATTTCTCAAGAAAGTCCCATCCCGGGAGTTTCAATTTATCCACATGTTTTTTCACTTTCGGGGCTTTGAGCGCGATACCCTCGGCAATGACAAGCGCCATGCCGCCGCGTATCCTGTTCGTTTCGATGCGGGCAAGGTCACGCCGCCCTTCCACCTCAGCCTCTTCCGTGGGCTCGCCGTCTATACATATCGGGCAGTTCCGCACAATCAGCCTGATTTCTTCATCAGTGGGCATATACTGGAGGTGGACTGCCCTGTGATATGCAGCGATTTCTTCCACATACCTCTCCACTTCTTCAGCCCGCGGGATAAAACGGTTAATCCCAAGGCTTCCGCGGATATAGTCAGCAGCCAGCACCGATAGCGCCTGCGCAGTGCCGCCAGCGCTCCTGATCGGGCCGGCATAATAAATCCTGATATAATCAGAGCCGTCGTCGTTCTTTGCAAGGTCTATTTTTGCGATGCCCTCTATTGGCGCTGCCACGACCCCTTCGGTGAGAACAGCCATCGCAACCCTTACGGCAGCCTCGATGGCATCCTTTTGTGATTCAAACTGTTTGATTTTGCCGCTCGCTACCTCAAGACCGAGCTGCAGCGAAGCCTCTTCGCGTGACATGGTAGATTCAAGCTCTCTTAACCGCTTTGCAACACCCTCAACGCCGATGAGCTTTTCAACCCTGTCGGCAAGGTCTTTTGCGATTGGAATTTCTGTCGAGGGGGTCGGGTCGGCGCCGTTTGCGCGTGCGCGGTTTGCGAGGTCGATGGCGCGGTTAAGCTCGGATTCGAGGCCATTAAAATAAGAAAGCATCGCATCGCTGGCGGCGAATTTCATACGTTTGCCCTCCTTTGTGAATAAATTAACCGCGGATGAAGGCGCCCAGAGTCACGCCTCTGGAGGGCGTGTACACGTATTGCTTCGCAATACGTGGGCGCGGAGTCGAGAACCCGCAGGGTTTCGGCATTGATGAACGCAGATACGCGATTAACGGTGTTATTGAGATAGAACACGGATTGTACGGATGACACGGATGCGCGCGGATACGAAAATAAATCCGTGAAAATCCGTCTAATCCGTGTCATCAGTGTTCTCTGCGCCATCTGCTGTTTTTTTATTATTTGATTCGACCCTTCGACTAACATTATATGCTGATTTCAGGCTGGAATGAGATAAAGATTGTTGTGATTTTAATATCATAATTCAGAGTTTATAGTAATGACTGGTTCATCTAAGTTTGTCAATAGGTAACCATTGATTACTATTTGGATCTTTGTATTTCCAAAAGTTCTTCCATCCATTTATCGGAATTCCTCCTGTAACATACATCGCGGCGCCTGAAGGTGTTTTTTCGCCAGACGGTTTGTTATTTATAATAAATTCTCCATTTTTAACCTCTGCATAGTAGTCTATACCCTTATAATTTTTCCAGAGGTGTTTTCCTTCTAATAAATAGATGATATTTGGAGGGGGAGCTTGGGTAGTACTTATCAATTCAGGTAATATTAAGGGTAAGGGCTCGGATATACTAGAAATTTTTAGTTCAGATTCCTCTATAGTTGGATTTCTATTGACCTCTATTTTAAGCAATTTTCTTATTACACTGTTTGGTGTATCTTCTAAGGGAATTGCCCTTTTTTGAAGCTCTTTCCAGACTTCATCATCAATATCTATTTTGATCATAATTTTCACCCCATTAGTATTCTTAGAAATCTTAGATATATTCTATAGTATAAATAGTTTTACATTGGCATGAAAATTAGCCTAATCCAGTTAGTTAAATCTTATTTCTTCCTTATCCTCACCGCATTCGCATGCGCAAAAAGCCCCTCAGCCTCAGCAAGACTGACGATTGTCTCACTAATTCCATCAAGCCCGTTCTTTTCAATTATCTGGATACTTGACTTCGTTACGAAATGGTCTGTGTTAAGCCCTGAGTACGTGCGCGCATATCCTGCCGTGGGAAGCACATGGTTTGTGCCCGATGCGTAATCTCCGGCTGATACGGGCGCATGTGAACCGATGAATATCGAGCCTGCGTGCCTGATCCTTCCCAGAATATCCTCCCCGGTCATTATTTCAAGATGCTCGGGCGCGAACTTATTTGAGAATTCAATACACTCATCCAGAGTCCCTCTGAGTATGGCAGCATTTTCAAGCGATTTCCTTATAATTTCTGTCCTTTCCTCGGTTTTTAACCTGTTCTCTATCTCCTGTTTTACCTGTTCCCCAAGTTCTTCAGACGGGGTTACAAGGATCGAAACGGCATTAGGGTCATGCTCTGCCTGTGCAATCATATCTGACGCAATAAAATCAGCCCTTGCCGAACCATCAGCAATTACCAGCACCTCGCTCGGGCCAGCAGGAAAATCAATAGCAGTGCCGCATGCCATCTTGGCTGCTGTAACGTAAACATTGCCCGGTCCCACGATTTTATCCACCTTCGGGATAGTCTCTGTCCCGTAAGCCATAGCCGCTATCGCCTGAACGCCTCCGACACGGAATACCCTGTCAGCGCCTGCTATATGCGCCGCGGCAAGCGTCAGCGGATTCACCGTTCCATCGGACTTTGGCGGTGTGCATATGATGACCTTGCCCACTCCCGCCACCTTTGCGGGTATTACGGTCATAAGGGCAGTGGTGGGATACGCTGCCCTGCCGCCAGGTACATAGGCACCTGTAATATCAAGCGGCGTGATTCGCTGCCCGAGTTTAAGCCCTGGCGCGAACTCCTTTATCCAATCCTTTGAGATCTGGGCTTCATGGAATGCGCGAATGTTCGAAGCTGCCTTTTTGATATGGGTAAGTAAGTTCTTATCCAGTGAAAAAAGCGCCTCATGGATTTCCTTATGGGAAACTTCGATTTCATGTATTTTTGCCCTGTCAAACTGCTCTGTATATTTACGAACGGCAGCATCCCCATTTTCTCTCACATCGTTGAGTATTGAGATTACAGGCGCCATCACATCCGAAAGCCCTGCGCTGCGATTGAACAGCCGTGCCGACTCCTCTGCCGTAAGTTCAGAAATAGGTTTGATTAACATTATACGCTGATTTCAGGCTAAAATATGATAAAGATTGTTATTGGAAGCCGATACTTCGGCTTGCGCAGTGTTTGGGTATGCGTTGCATACCCTCCCGGCTGGTTTGAAGAATAGTGAAAACTATTAATATAGATTAAAGTATTAAGAGAATGCCCGCAAGGTTTTTACACTTCGGTTTGCGCCGGTAGTGTAGCGGTTATCACTAGGCGTTGCCAACGCTTAAACTCGGGTTCGATTCCCGACCGGCGCATTTACTAACAACTTAAAAAAGAAAAACTAAAGCTTATTCTCATCAGCGAACTTGACAAGAGCTTCCCCGAGCGCCCTTACATATTTCGGGTTGATATTGAACCTGCGCTGCTTCTGCCCGCCTCTTTCTTTGGCTATCTCCACATACTCTTTCTCTTCTTCAAACCTGTCGCTTTTCTGAAGCGAGATGGTCATAAACCAGCCAGAGCTCATCTTTATTTCCATAAAACCTTTTTCATCATCGTTCATAGGATCTCCACGCTCCCTACAATCGCATCCACTAAAACCTTATCCCCGGTTCTTATCGCATTGACCGGGTTCTTTTCAACACGATCCACAAGCGGGATATCGGAAATGATGGCGCCCACGGCAACAATCGGTTCGGCTTTGACATTTATCATGGCTAAAGGCGCGGCGCCGTTTTTCTTAAGCTGGTAAATCGCATAAGAGCCCACAGTCGAACCTTTGCCGCCCGGGAAAACAAGTATCTTCCCTTTTATGCTTTTTCCCGCAAGTTCATGACCGCTTTCTATCACGACACCCGTTTTCATATCAATGCTTCCCAGAAATGAAATAGGCTGAGAGGTTACAAGGGCGTCGCCTTCAGCACGTCCCCGTGAAACTATATGCGCTTTGAGTTTAATCATTTTTCCTTCTAATTATTATTTTCTGGATTGATTTCAACATGACCGGTTAACTAACTTGCCAGATTTTTCTTTCCTGCCGCGGCCGCATATTCGCTCCATTGTTGCTTTCCTGAAATTATAGGAAGACCTTTTAAAGGCGCATGAGGGTTCGTATGGCAGTCCGTGCATTTTGTTACTAAACCGTGGCAGCTATCGCATTTGGTGCCTGGATGAAATTTATTGTGCGCGTTTTTGGTATGGCAATCCGTGCATGCCATTTTCTCACCGTGTTTTGGATGACAACTTGCACAGGAGAGGAGCTCGTTATGTTTGCTGTTATAAACCGTTAATACCTGGTAAACACTATTATGGCAGGCACCGCACGCTTCTTTTGGGGGTGTGCCGGTAAATACTGCATTTTTTACAGGAATGTGCGGGTCGCTGTGGCATCCGAGGCACACGCTTCTATCCCACTGCGCGCCTTTCAGATGAGGTGTGTGGCATTTTGTGCACTGGGGAAGTTCGTTCAACTGCATTACATCATTGCCGTGGCATGCCCCGCATGTTAAATTCCTGTGCCCGCCCTCCCCCATGAGTTTCCAGAAACCTGTTTCGATATTTTTTGAGGGTTCTTGATGGAAAATATGGCAGTTCCTGCAATTCGGAACCGTGGTATGGTCTGGATTGCGGATTTCAATTTTTTTTACATCGTGGCATTTAATGCAGTCGGGTTCGAGGAGCGCGAACCCGGATGGCCCAAGGGTTTCATTGAGCGTTGAATTTACCTGGAATAGTGTATTGATTGCAGGAAGCGAATAATTTACAAGATTTATCTTCATAAGCAACTTCCAGGTTTCCAGGCTTGATTGGAATCCCGGGGCTGAATGGCAGTCTATGCATGTTATTTTATTGTTTTTGTGGATTGGCAATTTTGAATTATTGACTGGAGAAAGGTAAGTTCCATATTCGGCACTATGACAGCCTGCGCATGAGACTGGCTTTTCGAGGTCCTCAAACGCTGTTGATGAAATATATGCCAACATTGCTATGATTACGAGTGCCGGAATCAGCCAATTTTTCATAGTCCATGATACTAATTATTGATTTAAATATGTTATATGTCCTCACTTGGCGCCCTTGCAGGGTGGCTAACCGGGGGAGTTTTTCGCTCTTTTGCAATATCAGATATCTGCTGGTCTGTGGCTGGCCTGGGGAGGCCGCTGAAAGGGTTATGGGGATTGTGGCATGCTGTGCAGCTTGCCACATACCTATGGCAATCGGTGCAGGCGTTCTGGTGATGAGGATAATGCTTTATCGAAAATTCATCTGTAGTGTCCCCGTGGCAGTCAAGACATGCCATCTTAACACCGTGCACGGGGTGGCAACTTGTGCATGAAGGTAAGAGGTTATGCTTTCCGCCGTTTGAGGTGAGGTTCTTATATTCATCCGGATGACAGCCCTGGCATAGCTCCTTCGGTTCATTTCCGCTAAAAGTCACGCTTCTGGTCGGAACGTGGGCGTCTTTGTGGCAGCCGAGACATACGTCATTGCCCCATGCCGCATCTTTTAAATGCGGCTCGTGGCATTGTGTGCATTTGGGTATTTGCAATTCAGTACCGGTTCCATGGCATTCACTGCATTTTACATTTTTATGTGTCTGTATTCCGAAAGCCTCAAAATTTATATTCTTTTTGGCATGGGCAAAATGGCATAAGGTGCAGGCAGTATTATTTGCATGCATCTCGCCTTTCAGGTCGCTCTCAGGATGGCATTTTACACAGTTTTCTTTCAGCAAAGAAAACCTTGTAACATTGAAGCTGTTCGTATATGAGAAATTTGTCTGGAACAACTGGTTTATCACCGGTTTTGAATCATTGAGTATTTTCGCGCCCGCAACAACATTCAGGGCTTCAATTCGCGCCTGTATGCCTTTTCCAGAATGGCAATCGATGCAGGTTATGCTGCTGTTTATATGGGATGGAAGTATTGAGCCTTTTAATGGTGCATTGTAAATACCCTTGTGACAGTCTATGCAGACCGCAGGCCCTGAGAAATAGCTTATTGCCATGATAGAACTGTAAACTGCAAGTCCTGTTAAGATTATGCCCAGAATTAAGAATTTCTTCATTTTTCTTTATATTGGTAAAGCAAAGCTTATAAGGATTGGCGCAAAAATAACCCACCCATGTCATTTGCCAAGAATATACTCGTATTAGTGGTGATAGTGGGGATTATAGCCGGCGGAATTCTCTATGTCACACGGCAGGATGTAGAATATATCAATGTCCAGATGAACCTGACACAGTTTGATAATAACAGTGCGCCGACTATCGATAACATGACCGCATTTCTTGTCCCGGTAACGAAAGTTAGCGAGCCTAAAGGAAAACCACAGGCTTTCACCCCGGGAGTAATAGTCAAAATATTCCAGACTAAAGAAGGTGCAGCAGAGGATATAAGTGACTGGATATCTGTTCCATACACCGGGAATGGCACCTATAATATACCGGTCGGGATCTGGAAGTACCCAAAGAAGGGAGAATTTGTTTTGATCAATGTCAGGCTCGTTGACGGCGCGGGCCAGGAATTTACTTCCGTGACGTACAGCACCCAGCTTCAATAGGATACACCGAACGGATATTGTCTAATTATGGGGATACAGACCAACCATATGTCTAAAATTTTCAGTATTTATTGACCATAAATACTCTACATCATTATTGTGAAAAATTTTTATAAGATTCAACAGCTTGTTTCTCTCCAATTTTAACACTATGCCCGCTTCTTCTGCGGGAGTTCTTCCATCCAATCCCATATGTGGATGCACCAAATTGTAACAATTGTCCATAAG
>JAPZAO010000140.1 GCA_027460615.1 Candidatus Methanoperedens sp. | reverse complement strand
AAAATTTCTTGAAACTTATGGACAATTGTTACAATTTGGTGCATCCACATATGGGATTGGATGGAAGAACTCCCGCAGAAGAAGCGGGCATAGTGTTAAAATTGGAGAGAAACAAGCTGTTGAATCTTATAAAAATTTTTCACAATAATGATGTAGAGTATTTATGGTCAATAAATACTGAAAATTTTAGACATATGGTTGGTCTGTATCCCCATAATTAGACAATATCGCATATTAGAAAGTTTTTAATAATCCTTTAACTATCCATAAAATATGAAGATGATATATTACATTTTGGTGGCATTAACCCTGGGCATTGTTCTGTCAAGCGGCTGTATTCAGCAAGAAAAGGGTTCAACTATAGTTCCAAATACAACTATAGTTCCAAATATAACTAAGCCGTTGACATCCAACGACGAAATAAAGGTTCTGCCGGAACAAACAAATAGCGCCCAACAGCCGCCGAGTTCCCGGATAGATTATTCTCATGAATATCCCGCGTCTTCGGCAAATGTTAATGGTTTTGAAATGAAAAAAACGGGTTCAGGCTTTGTCGTTTACTATCATCCAGGCGACGAAACAAATGCAAATAAAGTGCTGGCAATACTGGAACAGGGCGGTTTAAATTTATATAAAAAATATCTTGGATTTGAACCAAAAGATATTCCGGTGTATCTGGCTATGTCTGTCGATGAGTATGTTAAGATAGCGGATTTTCCAGGCGGGAAAGAGAACGTGGCAGTCGGGGATGGTTCGGCTCCAAACGGCAAAATTTATCTTTATAAACCGTTTGGAGAAAATATACCTGGTAAAACAGGAGGAGTGATTATCCACGAGGGGGTTCATGCAGCCGCTTATCAATATTTTGGACAGGACAAGATGCGATATCTCCCAGGATTTTTGAACGAGGGCATGGCGCACTATCTGGAATATATCTTTAAAGCAGGACCAAAGTTTGATCCTCTTGACCAGATTTATCACTCAGACCTGCTGATTGATGGTATCGAAACAGGCAGCCCGAAACTTTTGAGTTTGGAGGAGCTTGCGCAGAAGTGCGATGGGTATATTAATGACGAAACTCTTAATTTTCTTTGCCGCGGCCAGGGAACTTATACTGTGTGGTATATCAATGAAAACTATGGCGAAGGAGCCATGGGAAAGTTTTTAACGAATTTAAAACAAACTCAAAATTGGCAAGAAGCTTTAAGCAACGTAACCGGGAAAACAACCAGCCAGTCAGGACAGGAAATCCAGGACAGGCTAAAATTGATGGTAGAACAGAAAAAGAGATGAGAATAAGTTATGGTTGCTCTTTCTCCGAAAACTCTCAAGAGATATATTTCTAACAAAAAAGAAAGTTTTAAATAATCATATGTTATGTATATCTAACATATTGTTGTAAATAAACAACATTTGGAGTTTGATGATATGAATAAATCTGAAATGCTAACGCTGGTACTGGCTTCGATTTTTGGATTTGCTGCCGTTATCTTATCCATTTATGGCGATACTATCGGGGTAAGTATGATGGCCGCTGCCGGAATAGCGCTGTTTTTAAATTATTTTTTACGGAAATTGATATACAAAAAAGAAATGAAAAATGATGAAATGACAAAACGAATTTCCTCCATAGCATCGGAATATACGCTGGTTGCAGCAATCACAACAATCGGGATACTAACGATTGTGCTGCATTTTTACCCAATGCTTTTCGATGTATTTGAAGTACTCGGGATTTTGATTGCGGTCATAATAGTTTCGAAAATAGCATTCCAATTGTATTATACGAAGATAAAGAAGGAAATCGGGTTCTAGTAAATTTGAGGTTGATAAAATATGGAAAAACATGGAAAGATATTGGTTTTTAATGAAAAAAATATCAATGGGTGGATGAAATGGCAATCAGTTTGACGGGTTTGCTCGCTTTTGCAACAGGTATTGCAATCGCTTCTATCATCTCCATGTTAAGGCGCAAAAAAACCGAAAAAACAGACGAACCCAAATACGATGAACGAACACAAAAGATAGGCGGGAAAGCAGCCAAGGCGACTATTGTCGTTATTATGGGAGTACTTGCTGTTATTGTTTGGGGCGACATCCTTGGCGTATTCAAATTAGAAACATCGATGGCAGTGTCTTTGGTATTTTTTGCTTTAATGATATCAATGATTGGTTTTTTAAAATATTATAATTCAAAAGAAGTGTAGGTGGTATGAATGAAAATTGAGTATAAACATCGTGTGGCATTCGGGCTTGTGCTATTGCTTCTGGGTATAGCGATAGAGATTATCTGGAAAGGCGCTTACAGTCTACTAACAAGCGGATTTCTCGCAGTTGGTCTTGTCCTTATAATCGGAAGTGCGGTAAAGCATCTTAAATTCGGGGAAGGGCCGGACAGGGATGAAAGGACAATAAAGCTTGGCGCTTTTGCGTTGGCTTATGCATGGCTGGTTACGTTCGTATTCATGTCATTGCTTATCCTGCTGGATCATTATCTTTTTAGATTGGTAGCTTCACATGCCCTTATTTTTACGATGGCTGTGGCGACTCTTTCTGCGGAGTTCTTTCGGTGGTACTTCAAAAGAAAGGGTGATATCGAATGAACAACTTTCTAAGAAAATCGTGGTATTTGCTTTTCGTTCTCGGGTTTGTGTCATTGGCAATTCTAATAATCCAACTAATTTTAGGAAGAAGGCCGTCATATAGCCAAAACGTAATTATCGACATTATTCGGTCGTTGGACATCATGATGGCTGCCTGGGGTTTTTACTCGATGCCAACAACAGGAGCTGTAGGCGATGAACGAACGATTGGATCTCTTAAAAAAGCGAGCTTATATGCATTTCTGATTCTTGTGGGATGTTTGATTCTATTGAGTGGAGCATACATTTTGGGTGGGACAAACAGTTTCTTGCTGGCAGCCAGGGATTCCCCCTGGACGCCGATAATTGTCGCACATATCGGAATATATTCGTGGGGCATCTTGGCTTACTATTTTGTTAAAAAGGGTGATTAAGAATGAAATTCAGAAAAGACAAAGTATTTCTGGTAAGTTTGGGCACTATAATTGTAGGTCTTGCGACAGTTGCGGTTGGAATATCTACAATGTTACAGAACATTTCAGAAGGAAATCCGGTATATTACCGAAGCGCAGTCTTTGCCATTCTTTTTGGAATATCAATCAGCATGACTGCTTTTTTCAGGATGTCAATGCCAGGAACAGGAGTTGTCGGAGATGAACGGACAAAAAAAGCTGTTGAGAAGGCGGGCTTTTGGTCATATTTGATTCTTTTAGGATGCCTGCTTATTTTGGGTCTGGTCAATAGTTTCTGGGAAGCAATCATGGATTTCCGCTTAATGCCGTTCGTACTCGCATCCATCGGAATATTTTCGTGCGGCATATTGACCTATTATTTTGATAAAAAAGGAGAATAAAACCGATAGCTAAGAGTGATTATAAAATGAGATTCAGGAAAGATAAGGACATCATAAAATTTATTGGAATCAGTCTGGGCGCAATTCTGGCTGGAATTATCATTTTTTTATTTATCAAACCATTTAGCACTATCGGATTTCTTTTAATTATGGGTGGTCTGATAGGATTAGTAGCCGGTCTCATCGCGGCGACTAAATCTAAAGAAGATTTAATAGAAGACGAGCGGTCTGTGAGAGTCCGTGAAAAAGCCGGATATTCTGCATTTATTGCAACCCTGATGATTGCAGCAATATTCCCGCTCTTGCAATTGCTGAAAATCTCCCCATCATTAACCCCGTCAAGAGAAGTAGTGCAAGTGGTTCGGGATATATGGATTATCGGACTATGGATTTTCATTGTGTTCAGGTGGTACTACAATAAAAAAGGTGATGCAAAATGATGTTTCGAAAAGATAGAAAAATGGTATTATTTATCGGGTTCTTTCTATTTATTATCCTGATTGGAGCGCTTATCAATATATTTATCCAGCCAATACGCTTCGCAGGGATTTTCTTGATAATGTGCGGATTCATTGGATTAATAACGGGTGTTCGCATAGCTACAAAACCCATAGATCACTTCAAGGAAGATGAGAGGTCTGTCCATATCAAGGAAAAAGCCGGATATCATGCGTATGAACTAATGTGGAAGATAGCTATACTAGTCGGGGGATTTCATGTGCTGAAGTTATCCCCCTCATTAACTCCTTCAGAAGATTTAGTTACAGGGGCTCTGCTTATAGGGGTTGTTGGACTTTACTATTTTCTTGTATTAAAATGGTATTACAATAAAAAAGGTGTATCCGAATGACATTGAACAATAAAGTCGTTTTGAAAATCGATTTGATTATCGGGGTGGTGTTTTTCGCTGCAGGCATTCTCCTGGATCAATCTGCGGCAGTCGGCGTAGGCATTGCCACCATGATATCCGGCATGTACCACTACACAAAATACGGTGACCAACCCCTATATGACGAGCGGACTAAAAAAATATCCGGATACGCGGCGAGTTCAACACTATTAGCCATGATGCTGTCAATGGCAGCGCTCATGATAGCTGACGAGCTTAAGCTGTTGATTCTGACAGGGGCCCATGTTCTTGCGATTCTCTTTTTTGTTATGGTTCTTTTTTTGAACTTATCGCTCTGGTATTTTAACAGGAAGGGTGATGTGGAATGAAAATCAATGACAAAGAAAATAAAAAAACGCTATTGATGAGTAAGATTAACCTGGCCACAAGCGTATTTATGCTCGCATTTGCATCTTTTTGGTTCTTTCAAAATATTTATGAAGGAAAACCGTATTATGAGCCCTTGATTTTCGTCATCCTTGGCTTGAGTCTTTTGATAGGCGCATATTTCAACATCAAAAGGTTCAAGGCAGAATCAGAGGGAATAACAATAGCTGACGAGCGATCCAGACGGGTCGGTGAGAAAGCTGGAATGTTTGCATTTTTACTGCTTATTGCGGCCCTGATGGTTTCCGGTGTGGTTAACAGCGCCTTTAATTTAGGGCTGGAATATACCATCACGGTATATGTGATTTCGTTTGCCTCCCTCTTTTCCTGGATAATTATTGGATATTATCTTGACAAAAAAGGCGATGTATAATGAAATTCAGAACAGATAAAGAAATTTTAACTGAGATTGGCATGTGCCTTGCATGGATATTCGTGACTGGATGGGGCTGGCTTCAAACCAGGAATCCGGAAACTCTCTTTTTAGTGGGCATGGGAGCATTTGTGCTTGTAGAATCCCTATATCGGGCAACAAAGCCAAAGCCTCCAGGTGTCATTGATGACGAGTGGATGCAAAGACTCAGGGAAAAAGCGGGATATTATGTTTTTGTAACCATCATTTTAGCCCTTCTTTTTTTAGTTGTGATAAGCATGGTTTTCAATATCAATAACCAGATAAAGATGAATCTTTTTGATGCGGCATTATTTGGTTTTTTTGGCCTCTTTTCATTATATCTCTTATTCGCATATTATTACAGAAAAAAAGGTATATATTAATGAAAACCAGAATCAAGGAGCTTCGGGCAAGATACGATTTAACCCAGGAAGATCTTGCTAAAAAGGTAGGTGTAAGAAGAGAAACCATCCTTTTTTTAGAAAAGGGAAAATATAACCCTTCGTTGAAACTTGCATACGATATAGCAAAGGTATTGAAATCCAAAATAGAGGAGGTCTTTATTTTCGAGGAGGAATCTTCACTGGAGGGACAAACTGAGGAGAGTTGAGCCTCCTGCAGTAAGCTTTATATTGTTAAACGTTAAATGTTTAATGTTTAATATGGAAGACATCTTCAGGCTCAGGGCATTCCTGAGAGAAAATCAGCTCAAAAGCAGTTTGCCTGCAGGGCAAGAGAATGAGACGTGGACATTAACCAAAATAGGGCTATCCCCTACAGAGGCTTCCATTTATCTTGAACTGTTGAACAATAAATCAACTGCGGTGGAAATGGCTGAAGCTCTTGAAAACTCAAAATACAGCGCATCAACCCTGATGAAAAAAATGCTCGATAAGGGTTTTGTTTACCGTGTGCAGGAAGGCAAGAACTTTGCCTATCATGCTGTTGACCCTGACAAGATAGCCGATATTGCAGAGGATGTATTCCGTGAAGTTGGAACAATTTTAAAAACCGAGCTAAGGAGGCTTAAGAATGAAAGCAATAGGGATTCCTTTAAATGAAGAACAATATGCAGAGGCTGTGAAATACATAGAGGACTTTAATCCTGAACTCGTTATCCTTGATATGGATTTCTACATGATGATGCTTAAAGTATCATGTGCACCCGTTCTAATCGGTAAGAACAAAGCACAAAAAAGGATGGAATTAATAAATAAAATTGATGCATATATTAAGGAAAAGTCTAAGGTTTACCATCTATATGTGCCGGATTTCGCCAGTGATGTTGTGAGAGAGGAGAGAGATCGGCGGCGAACTCTTATCCAGAAAACCAGGGACGAGATAACAGGATTACAGGATGCTATTTTTCTGCTCAGCATGCCACTTAAAACTGCTGTATATGGTTTCCTGAAAATGAACCGGAGGCTTTCCGAATCTTTAGAAGAATTCGAGAGAAGAGCTGAGAATAAAAAGTTCAACTCATCCGTCTTAAATAAAATTTTTGAAGCGGGAGCATATAAAAGATTATACAAAATAAACGAAATTAAAAAAATCGCATCAGAGAACCAAAAAGCAAAGATCCTGTATATAGGGCTCAAAGGCGATTTTTCCTATCTGCCACTTGAAAATAGCGCAGGTGTTTGAAATGAAATTGTATTTATTTGACCAAGTCATATCCAAAGAATTCATACTAAGATATTTGATTAAAACCATTATACATTGCAGTTATTAACGTGATAAAAAACGGGATTTGTGGGTCGCGTTTCTGACAAGAATAACACAGGAGGAAATACATGATTAAAAGAACAGGAATAGTTCTGCTCGCAGTTATTATAATAGCCCTTATTTCTGGCTGTACTGCGAACATGTCTGCCGAGCAGATTGCAAAGCAGATGAAAGAGAAGCAGGATAGTATTAAAGACTATTCAGCAACGATGGTCATCACATCCCCACTTGGCGGAAAGAATGAAATGACAAAGGCTAAAATAATAAACAAGATGCCCGGCAAAAGCCGGTTTGAATATCTTGAACCTGCTGAAATGGCAGGCCTGGTCATGGTCAACGACGGCAAGACCATCTGGAGTTACGACCCTAAGAAAAATGAGGTAACCAAGATGGATATGCCTGAAATCAACAATACCAATCCATCCGAACAGGATTACATACAATCCATCAGGGAACTTCTTAACCAGACAGACATATCCTATCAGGGCACGGATAAGTTTGAGGGACGCAGCGTATATCTCATAAAAGCCGCGCCCAAAAAAGAAGGTATGTTGATGGGAATGCGTTTCAGCATGTGGGTAGACAGTGAAAACTGGATGCCTCTTAAAATGGAAACTTTTGATAAGAACGATACACTTTTATCTTCAATAGAATATCGCGATATAAAGTTCAACACAGGCATACCTGACAGCGAATTTGAATTCGAGATACCCGAAGGGGCGAAAGTTTCCACACGAGAGATGCCAGCGCTGCCTAAAAAGATAACACTTGAAGAGGCGAAGAAAGAAGTCAATTTCTCAGTAATTTCGCCTTCCTATCTGCCGGAGGGGTATGTATTTGAAAGCGCCACAGTATTCAAATATGACAAAATGGAAATCGTCTCCCTTACATATCAGAAAGGTTCGCAAATGCTTCAGCTTTCTGAAACGCTGAAGGATGATACGAACAAGGCGCCTGATTTTGGGGATGTTGAGAAGGTCAGCATAAATGGAGCTGAAGGTAAAATCATGTCCGGGTTTGGAGAGAGCAAAATGCTCACATGGAACATCGGAAATATTGAACTGATGCTTTCAGGCCCGTTGGGCAAAGAAGAGATGATAAAAGTAGCGGGGTCAATAAAATGACCTCAACTTTTTGGTAAAATCAACCCTTCTAAATATTCAGCAATCCTCTTCGTAACATCCACCCCGCACGCCTCAAATATTCCTTTACCCGAAGGCGTTCCATTTATCTCTATAACGTAATCCTCCTCGATAATATCCACGCCTGCATATACCGTACCGATAACCGCGGCGGCTTTAAGAGCCAGTCTTTCCTGTTCGTCGGTCAACACGCAGGGTTTTGCGCTGCCTCCATGGCTCAGGTTATTAATCCAGCCGCCTTCCGGCGCAACCCGGTATATCGACCCCGCGACTTTCCCGTTCACCACAAATACACGAATGTCCCTGCCCGGATTTGGTATGAATTCCTGAATATATAACAATCTTTTTTCTTTAAAAAGCTCTTTAAGTTTTTTTACACC
The DNA here is from genome assembly GCA_027460615.1 of Candidatus Methanoperedens sp. Taxonomy (GTDB): domain Archaea; phylum Halobacteriota; class Methanosarcinia; order Methanosarcinales; family Methanoperedenaceae; genus Methanoperedens. Next base: position 3,696 of record JAPZAO010000140.1, on the reverse strand, counting down.
GCTTTCACTGTCCCGGACACACTCCACACCTATCCCTTTATACCCGAACACAGGTTTCACAACTGCCCGCCCGAAAGAAGATAACGCTGCGGCGGCTTCATCCAGGTTATTCGTCACAATGGTTCTGGGTGTTGGTATGCCGTTTTTCCGGAACAAAAAACTTGAAACATATTTATTTGCCGCTTTGGCTATTGATTCGGGTGAATTTATGACCGCAACGCCAAGTTCTTTTAGCTGGCAGAGGATATCAAACCTGAACGAGACGTCGTTGTGGGTCGCGGGTCCTAAGTCTCTTACAATAACAGCATCAAGAGCCGTTAAATCAATATTTCCGGAATAAATCTTGCCAGATGAAATATCCGAAGTCGCCTCGTTGAAACTGAATTTTACGGGCGTCATCCCGTAATATTCGATTGAATTGCAGAGGCTGACACCTGTCCAATCATCGGTGTCTGTTACTGCTATGCCTATTTTTTTCATTCGGCCTCTCCATGGAATTCATTTATTTTCCCAACTCCCGCTTCAAGATGCGGGAATCCGGATATTATGCAGTACAGGAAATTTACGACTTTCCCGGCATCATCTATTATCACGCCGTCGCTGGATGCAACAATGTCATCCGAATGCTTTAAATCATAATCTACGTGTTTTGAGGTCATTGCATCCCCTTTCAACCCGCAATTAGCTATTTCTTCGCGGAGCGTCCCTGCGAGAAGCCCGCTTTTGCTAACCTGTGAATCCAGGAGAAAACATATATTAGAGGGACTTTTTTCTTTCAGGAATTGTAATATCAACCCGATGGCTTTTCCTGTATTTTCCGAGGTTTTAAAATTCCTGAAAATTCCCTTTATATCCCGGATAACCCCATCATCGCAAATAAACGCTTTTTTCTCCAGGATACTTTCCATGCCGATAATGATATTGTACCCATCGATTATGATATTATTTCCTTTAATTTTATCGCACGGCAAAAATTTCATCTTCCTTTTCCCTGAAACTGCTCTTGAAAGAACACCTCTTGAAAGTAGATGTCTTGATTCTTCATCCAGGCGGTAATGATTGCACACAAAGGAGACCGCCCCATTTTGCGGATACCCCCGGTCAAGCAGGTATCTGATATCGGAAGCCGCATCACCAAAAATCATGGCGACACCCTGAAACGCAAAAGCGCCGCAATACCGCCCAGGGATTCAAGTTTCTTCCCGGGCTCAAATTCCGTGCTGAAGACCACAATCCTTCCCTGTGAATGTTCGACTGCCTTTAAAAATCCATCAATATTGTTGCCTTCCCGTTCGGTACGAAGAAGTTCATCAGTTATCAACAAAGTCTCTATTGCGCCAAGGCCCTGTGCATCCCTGACATCATCCATGCCGTATGCCACTTTCCCGTTAATTGAGATTTCTTTCATCAAATCTTCTATGAGGTTTGCTTCCCGCCCGATCCTTGATTCCTCTGTTATCCTGTCAACTGCACCTCTTCGCAGTACTTCCTGGAAACCTGAAACTCCTATGGATGTAGTGTCCTCAAGGACTATTTTTTTTGCGAGTTCCTGGTCCCGTGCCTTTATAAAATCCAAAAAATCTTCCTTCGTGAACCCCGGACCTGCAAGTATAACGGCATCGACTTTATCTGCAGCCCATTTCAACTGCGCTGCCAGCTCGCCAAAAAACTCGTTTCTCTGATTGCCCTCACCTTTTCCAAGCGACTGGCGAAGCGATGATGATTCCTCAACCCCGAACTGCCTTACCATTCCAATACATGCCTCCCCCTCTTCTACGAGACGCTGCGGTCGCTGCGATGGGTGCGGTGCTTCTTGCGATGCAGCCGAAGTGTCGGCCGCTCGCAAAGGCCGCGATTCCGTGGATGCTCGATTGGTCCGACGAGGAAACGCTGTGGGAAGAGATCAGCGGTGTGTCGTGATCTCAGTGGGTGAGCGCGCTGCGCCCGTCCTCGGCGCGAGCTTCCCGGCGCTGGCCGTCGAGCCGTTCGACACGCTGTTCGAGAAGTCCGGCAAGCGCGCGGGCGTTCGTTGACACGCGCCGCCTCACGCGCTCGTCGCTCACGAGCGTTTCCGGCGGAGCTCGCTCGTGATCTTCTTCACCGATCGCACGAACTCCGGATCGCTGAGGTGCTTGAATAGATCGCCGGCGGCGCGCACGGTCTCGTTGTTCACGTTCTCCATGATCCCGTCGATCGGCGAATCGAGCAGATCGTGCTTGGCAATGAGCTTGCACGCCAGCATCGCCGACGCGAAGGCCTCATTCTCAGGCGTGTTCGGGTGTACGGCGCGGGCGACGAGTCCTTTGGCCTTGACGTGCCAGTTGCTCATGTCTCTTCGGGCTCAGATTTGCCACGCCACCTCGACGGCTTCGAGGACCTGCCACCGCTACCGAATCGCTTGTTGTACTCGTCGAGCATGCCGTCGGCGACCTTGGCGGCGATGTCGGTCATGTCGTCCGCGAGGTCGTCGGCATCCTCGATGTCTTCGGGCATCACGTACCGGGTCATCGCGTCATGCGTCCACTGTACCCACAACTCGTTTTCGCTCATGTTCGGCATCGGGGGGGTCCTCCTGGGAGCGGGGAGCATGGCATATGCCATGGCGTGATGTCTAGAGCCGCACCAGGTCCTCGCCCGAACATCGTCAGCTCATCGGCAAGACGCTCACTATGACGAATTGCATAGTTTTCGGGGTGTGGCAGTCTAACCGGCTGGAGGTGCACCAGATGCTCGCGCATGGAATCTTGATCGACGGTCTGCCCCAGAAGTCCATTTGCTCGGGACCGCAGTCGGGAACGTCCGCTGTCGCGATCCCGACGAAGAGCTTGCTCACCTTCGTTCGCAAGAAGGGTCGACCCATCCTGCACATCGTCGATCCCTACGCGACGAGGCGCACGGTCTGCGGGCAGGACATCAACACGTTGCGCGATCGGCAGATTTCGACGGGCAAGCTGTGTGGTTCCTGCCAGCGGATGCTCTCACACGCTGAAGAGCTGCTCGAGCGGTTCAATCGTACGGGCAAGGACGGTGCGAAGTGAGCCGCTATGCCATGCGCGCGTGCGCGAACTGCGGCCACATCGTGGCGCACTCGTCGGCGCGGCTCTTGCAGCAAGTGGTTCTGCCTACCAAGCGGTTTTTCGCAATCCGCTTGCTGATCCTTATCTTCTTGGCGTAGCAGCCGGAGCCGGACTTGGTGCGACGATTGCCTTCATCGGAAGAGATCCCGGTGTCACACCATCGGTTCCGATTTTTGCCTTTATCGGCGGGGTAGTCGCAGTCGCCTCAACGTTGACGATCGCGGGCCGGAGGACAAATGATCCTCCGACGGTCCTGTTGGCGGGGATTGCCTTTGGTGCTTTCGCCACTGCGATTCAGACCTATCTTCAGCAGCGAAACAGTGCAGTACTTCGTCCTGTCTACTCCTGGATTCTCGGTCAGTTAAATGGCGCCGGGTGGTCCGCGGTAATCGACGTCGCGCCTTACATACTTCTCTCGTTGATCGCCCTTCACTTTTTATCAAGGCGCATGGATGCCCTTCTTCTCTCCGACGATGAAGCCAGATCGCTTGGTGTCAATCCTGCGCGCCTGCGCCTGATGGTGATTGTCGTCGCTACGTTGGCCACTTCGACCGCTGTGGCGGCGAGTGGACTGATTGGTTTTGTCGGAATCGTGATCCCACACTTGGTTCGATCACTA
>JAPZAO010000139.1 GCA_027460615.1 Candidatus Methanoperedens sp. | reverse complement strand
CGACTGGCATAAAAAATATAAAGCAGCCTTTTGCAAATAGCTTATGCCATCAGTTATTTTAATAAAATATAGGTTATTGTACCTTCATTGAACTACCGAATTGTATTATTCGGATTCCATTAACCTTTTTTCTAACTTTGGTCGTGTTCTTTTATATGTTAGAGAGACTGGTCAAATTAGAAAAATGATTTTTTAAGGTAATTGGATTCTCTCTGTTGAGCATTACTAATGCCAGTGCAAGTATAAATAGCAGAACTGGAAGCGCTTGTGGCAGTGAAGGAAATGATATATGTATAACGTATTCCGATTGGGACTGGTATTATGCACGTCTAAATCCGTGGTGGGCATCGGATCAGAACAAAGCTATAATCAAAGGGGTTTATCCGACAAACTATGAGCAAAAGATATCAGTAGTCCATAACAATGGACCATACCACGATTCAGACTGGAATGGCCGCATATTCTGGGAGACTGCCGGTCACGCACTTTGGGGCGATTCCGATATGCATTTCAGCCAATACTACATAACTTCATCCTGTCAGTTATACAATAATTGTCCAAGTGTTGACTGAAAGTATTACTAATAGGCTATAAAGGTTGTATTTATTTATTTTTTTTTCATTATCTCGTTCTGAAGAGTTTATCTGTAACTAAATACGCAATCCAGTTTTGCTCACCCCAAACCCAGTCCCGAACTACGGTAGATGCGATATCTAGAATTATGAGTGGCCACGTGCCCGCCATGCACGCGACCACGACTGCCGTTTATCTGCGCCTGCTCTGGGATAGGGGTGTCACCCCGTCATCTTCTCAATGACATTAGGACGCTTGCCTTTTGGATGCGTTTTTTTCGCTTTTACTTTTGCGCGATGATGACTTTGCCTCCCATCGTTCTCACTGCCGCTGCGGTGCAGGGAGATTGAAGTCAGGAATGGCAGCAAATTTCAAAATGACCGGCGCGGTCACCCTCGTCAAGCCGTTTTAGCTTGACTTCCGCCCTTTTAATCGCGCCCTCAAGTTCTGCACAGTGCTCCTTAGACATTACGCCTTTGATGATAACGCAGAAACTCAAGCAGCCGTATGAGAAACATGTACTGACCAAGGATGAGGCTTACCGGCTCATTCGCACTGCCGATAACCAGCGGGACAGGGCGCTTCTTTTCTGCCTCTATGAAAGCGGATGTAGGGCAGGCGAGATTCTCGGGTTAAGGATTAAGGATGTGACCATAAAGCAAACCATGGCTGAGATCAGAGTAAACGGAAAAACGGGACCGCGCCCGATACCACTGATAGAAAGCGTTTCCGATTTGCAGTTGTGGCTGAGCATGCACCCATACGCAGATAACCCTGAATATTCAATGTGGCCAGTGAACCGCAAATCATCAAAAGGGATGAAATACTCTACCCTATTCTGGCAAGTCTGCAAGGCAGCAAGCGAAGCCGGGCTGCCGAAAGGAATCAGCCCCCATTCACTGCGCCACGCATCTGCCACGCACAAATCAGAGATGTTGAATGAGTCGCAACTTAGACTGTATTACGGATGGGAGCGATTCAAAGATGCCGAGCAAATACGTTCATCAAGACGAGAAGAGTCTCAGAACAGCGTTGCGAAAATATAGCGGCATGCCTGCCGAAGAGGAAATCCAAGAAATCGCGCCAACTAAACCAAAGTCATGCTCGCGCTGTCACAAAGAGAACAGCGCCTTCGCCTGTTTTTGCATGCAATGTGGTATTGCATTAGATGTAAGAACCGCTATGGATATAGAAGATAAGATAAGAAAGGCAGACGGAATACAGGAAAAGCTCACCGAGTTCATCACGGAGCGTGCCCCTGGCTTATTAAAGGAATTCATGAATAAACCCAAGATAAAACACACATGGGATGAAGTGGTAACAGAGGATTTAACCTCCAATAACGACAATACTATTAAATTTATCCTTTAATGAGAGTCCCTGTTACATTACTTTTAAGAGCGGTTTTCAATCTTCCGGGACAATTGCCATTTATTATCTCGCAATCCATTTTATTTTCCATGAGAAAATGCGCAAGATAGGCATCCACGCACGTCTCTTTTCCCACGAGTTCCGATGCTTCAAGTTCCTTTTTGAGCGCCCCGTCCAGGTATATTCCATCCACATCAGTGGCTTTTATGAACCTTGCCCCGAGCTTTTGCGCAACCCATGCTGCAATCGTGTCCGAGGTCACATCCCAGGTATGGGGGAGTTCATCTTTCGTTTTCAGGAGATTGTAAGGAAGAAGAATATATGCGCCCTTTCCATGGATATTAAGGTTATCAATAAGTTTCGCGTCATTCCCATTGCCCAGATAATAGCCATATTGCTCCATCGCAAGAACTGCCATCCAGTGAGCGGCTTCCTCCGTGGCGCTTATTCTTCGCACGGTATCTGCAAAGATTGAGCCGCCGGGCACTATCAGGATTGTCTCATCCCCGGAATTTGAATATTCAATTATCTCCCTGACAAGCTCCCTTCCACTATGAATCAGGCTCCCGCCAATCTTTATGACAATCATGCTTTTTACATAAACTGCAGTATTTAAATATGTATGGCATGATATAGCCAGCAAATGAGAACCATAGACTGGGATTATGAAAAGAACAATATTATCATGATCGACCAGACCCTTTTGCCTGCTGAATACAGGATAATCGAATGCAGTACAATAGAGTCTTTGTGCGAAGCCATAATCTCCCTGAGGGTAAGGGGCGCTCCTGCCCTTGGCGCTGCCGGAGGTTTTGGCGTAGCCCTTTCTGCATTTAGAAGTAATGCTCCATCCCTTGACGCTTTAATTAAAAATATCGAAAACGCAGGTAAAACCCTGATTGCCACAAGACCCACGGCAGTAAACCTGTCATGGGGCGTGAAACGTGTCATCAGGGCTGTGGAAGATGCCAGGAACATTAAGGAAGCGAAAATGTTCGCTCTTGACGAGGCAAAAGCAATCGCAGACGAGGACGTAAAGAAGAATATGCAGCTTGGCGAATATGGTGCGTCTTTGCTTGAGGATGGCGATACGGTGCTTACGCATTGCAATGCCGGAAGGCTGGCCTGCGTGGATTGGGGAACGGCTCTCGGGGTTATCCGCTCGGCCCGCGCCGATGGAAAGGACATAAAGGTAATCTCATGCGAGACCCGCCCGTTAAACCAGGGAAGCAGGCTGACTGCGTGGGAACTCATGGAAGATAAGATTCCCGTGACGCTAATAACGGACAGCATGTCGGGTCATGTGATGAGAAAAGGCATGGTGGATAAGGTCATTGTGGGAGCAGACAGGATAACCCAGGATGCCGTATTCAATAAAATCGGGACTTATACCCATTCGATTGTCGCAAAAGAGCACGGGATACCGTTCTATGTGGCTGCGCCAGTCTCGACATTTGACTTTGAGAGGCTTGAAGATGAGGTCGAGATAGAAATCAGGAAACCACAGGAATTAAGGTTTTTCGCAGATAAGCAGATAGCGCCCCTTGAAGTTGATGTGTATAATCCTGCTTTTGATGCTACACCGATGGAAAACGTAACCGGCATAATCACGGAAAATGGTATATTCTATCCACCTTTCTTAATCGAAGAAGTCAAAATAAAGGTTTAATATTTCTTATTTTAAAAATATATAAAATTATTTTACTCTATTATTCTTGATTCAGCTCCGATAAAATTAAATACGCGGGAAGTTAATTGTTATTCAGGGGTAATATGAATCGGGGAAAGATGTCCGAAATATACAATAGCATCCTTCTGGATTTGAAACAGGTGGAGGGAGTAAAAATGCTTGCGCTTGCAGGGCGGGATGGATTCCTCATCGGCGAACAAACAAATAACGATATGGAGTTGTTTACTCTCATGTCAGCAACCATGTTGAGGGCTGCGGAAAAGTTAACAAACAGGCTTGAGAAAGTAAGCCCCAACCGTGTGGTCGTTGATTATGAAGGGGGAAAACTCATAACCACCGCTGCAGGCCAAAAAGCGCTGATTTCTGTGTTGACAACAAAAGAAGCGAGTATTGAACCTATCATTAATGAACTTGAGAAAACGGCCGGCAGGATAAAAGAGATACTTTAATAAGATGTATATTCCTGATTCCATTGTGGCGCCTGAGAATAAAGTTAAGTCCAGAAGAAATGTATTAAGAGCATGTCTGTTTCAATAGCTCTTGCAGGAAAACCAAATTCCGGGAAATCAACATTTTTCAAAGCAGTGACTCTTGCAAATGTTGAGATTGCAAATTATCCTTTTACTACCATAGACGCCAACCACGGCGTTGCGTATGTGAGGGCAATCTGCCCGTGCAGGGAATTAAAACTCGATTGCGGGAATTGCAGGGATGGCGTCCGTTTTGTGCCGATAGAAATGATAGATGTCGCGGGACTTGTCCCGGATGCCCATAAGGGGCGCGGCCTTGGCAATGAATTTCTTGACAACCTGAGGCAGGCAAAGGCAATTATTCATGTCATAGATGCCTCGGGCGGAACGGACATTGAAGGAAACCCTGTGCCTGTGGGTTCACATGACCCGCTGGGCGATATAGAATTCCTTGAGCATGAAATTACGATGTGGATGTTCGGGATTTTAAAGCGCAACTGGGAGAGGCTCTCACGCAAAGTTCAGGCCGAGGGATTAAAATTGGAGGAGACAATCGCAGGGCAGCTTGAGGGAGCGGGCATCACAGACGGTCATGTGAAAACGGTACTGACCAGGCTGAAACTCCCGCGCGATAAACCGCAGATGTGGACTGATGAACAGATTATCGGGCTTTCGGATATGTTAAGGGCTGAAAGTAAACCCCTGATAATCGCTGCAAATAAAATAGACGCTGCATCACAGGAGAATATTGAGCGGCTTGTGAAGGTCGGCGCAATGCCTGTCAGTGCTGCGGCAGAAGTGGCGCTTCGTATGGCTGATAAAGGAGGGGCGATAAAATACATACCGGGTGATGCTGACTTTATTGAATCGCCAAACCTGACTGATGCCCAGAAAGAGGGTCTCCAGAAAATACGTCTCGTGATGAAGAAAAATAACGGTACAGGCATCCAGAAATGCATTAATGAAACGGTGTTCAAGCTCCTTGACCTTGTAGTGGTTTATCCTGTTGAGGATGAGAACAGGTTCACTGATAAGATGGGCAGGATTCTTCCGGATGCATTTCTCCTGAAGAAAGGAAGCACACCAAAAGACCTTGCCTTTATGGTTCACACAGATATCGGGAAAGGTTTTCTCTATGCTGTAGATGCGCGCACCAAGATGAGACTGGGGGATAAGTACGAGTTGAAGAACGGGGATATTGTGAAGATTGTGGCTGTGAAGTAAACAGTTTGATGAAAAAAACAGGCAGATTTTGCCTAAAGATTTAAATCGTATCAAAGCAATTCGTAATATTACATGGCAAAAACGAATGACAAGTACCTCTATTCTGAGACCGCAGCCGTGCAGGACCTTTACACGAGGAGGATAACACAATTATCCCCTTCTGTGAAACTCGTTTTCAAAGTGCTTGAATACAGGGGGCTCATGACTCAAAAAGAACTCGTTGCAGAAAGTTACCTTCCCCCGCGCACGGTGCGATATGCGCTGTCGAGGTTAAAAAAAGAAGGCATACTTGAAGAGCGCCTTTATTATAAGGATGCGCGCCAGTGCCTCTATGGTGTGAAAAGCCCGCAGCATGATGAGTTATTATCTAATTTCGCATGCGGAATAGTATAGTTTATATTTGTTAAGACTAACTTTGAGCGCATGGACAGAGCCGGTTTCAGGGAGATAATACATCTTGTTGCTTCTTTACTTGTGCTGACTATTGCATTTTCATATCCCAGTACCGGCATGGAAGCGCTTGCGATAGCCGCAATTGGAGTAGGTTCGGGGTTTCTCCTGCATGAACTTGCCCATAAATTCACGGCCCAGAGATACGGGTATGTGGCAGATTACGAGGCAAGTCCAATGGGGCTTCTCATGGCAATCGGTCTTTCAGTTCTCACAAAAGGAAGTTTTGTATTTGCAGCGCCGGGCGCGGTCATGATTCGCGGCAAATGGACTCACCCCGAAGACATATACAACGAGCCGGCAAAGGAGTTCGCATACATATCTGTTTCCGGGGCGGTCGTCAACCTGGCACTTGCAGTATTATTTTATACAGCTTCGCTCTTCACAGGTCAATCTGGTTTAGCGTACGCGGTTCTGACTAAAAGCGCATTTATCAATGTTTTTCTTGCAGGATTCAACATGATACCTTTCGGACCGCTTGACGGCGCCAAAGTATGGCGATATAATCCCGTATTATGGGGACTCGTAGGGATTCCTGCGATAATCCTCTTTTTCATTATATAATATCCTCTTTGGTCTTTGGTTAACGAGTTTGATTGATTCAATACATATCGTTTTTCGAAATAGAATGATTCTCAGTGTTTAACTGAAACAGAACACGGATGACACGGATTGGACGGATTTCCACGGATAAGTTTAATCCGTGCGCATCTGTGTGTCATCCGTGCAATCCGTGTTCCATCACAATATTGCACCTAACCGATGACACATATCCTGCGCTACTCAACTTTCTTGAATTTATCCTTGGGCGCGCCGCACCAGGGGCAAACCCATCCATCGGGAATATCTTCAAAAGCCGTTCCGGGTTCGATACCGCCGTCAGGGTCTCCCACAGCAGGGTCGTAAACATAGTCGCAAAGAGTACATTTCCACTTTTCCATAATAATATTCATGTTGATTGTAAAGCTTAACAGTATCGTTTAAAGAAACAAAAAACAAATAATACCGTGCCTTCAACTTGGAACTGTGCCGCTGCTTCGCATCGGTGGTGAGTATCGTCTTATGGATGCGCGAGAAACGAGCGTGGATGCAGTCACTATCTCGGACTACAAGTCCAAGGCATCAAGAGGATGCTAGTGGATTCTATGGTTGGCAGTTTAATGTTTCTGTTATTTATTCAAGCGCAGATTTTGAAGGCTTTTGTATGCACGCATCACTTGTTCTGAAGCAACACAAACAACACATTAGATTTATATATCCTCTCACAAATCCTTAGTATGGTGGTAGTACCTATGGTAGATAAAGAAACTAAAAATAAACTTAAAGAGAGAGAAAAATTGGTAAAAGAAGAGTTAAAACACATTCCAAAAGGCGATCGAAAGCAAAACGAATTTCGAAGGAACTATAAAGTTTTAAGAATGTATAATTTCGATAAAAAACCGAACTATGATATAAATATCAAATTCTGGAAAGAGGAAATCACCAATTCATAAATTTCGCTTTGCGGTAAAACCAGTTAAAAGTTGCCAATTATTTAATGTAGTTTTAGTAACTACTCTGCCAATTCATTTGAGTTCTTTGATAACTATTTGTGCATATGGAAAAGATATGTGCCGAAATTTTTTTCAATAAATTTTTCGGGTTTTATATAGCCCTATACGAGCATGAAAAACCATCGTTTTCAGTCACGGTATACCCCGTACGATGTACGAGGCCTGTATTATACCGTTTTTATGAATATACGGGATTATTCCCTGTTATACTCATATGTATTATGGGCTGAAATATATTTCTCCACAACATCCCACCCGTTCCCCACACTACCATGGAAACAGCTCGGCGCCCAGAGATGGTCGCCGCACCATTCCTTGAGATGCGGGAATGCTTCCCGTAATCTCTTGCTCGACACACCTTTTATCTTCTTCGCGATATAGCTCAAAGAATACTTCGATACCTGAAGAAAATATGAACATGGTCGGGATTAACAGCAATCTCGATTATCTCGATACCCATTTCTACGCAGGTCTTGCAGATAATGCCCTCGGCTATCATTGCGACATCGTCCACCAGTATCTTTCCCCTGTACTTGGGAGCGAACACCATGTGGTCGGAGAGCAATGATACTGTATGCCTGTCGTGGCGTAACTCTTTCCGGTTTGTTGTTCCAACCATAGCCGGTTTACTTTAGGCTATGACTATAATCCCGCGGTGAGAGCGGGGCGAAAGTATTCAAATCCCAAAAAAACCTGTGAGAACAAAACCAATATGCTTTTAAATAAGAAAAGACGAATGACCTTAAACGCAGGAGGAAATTATGTTTGGTATTGAATTTGTACCGGCCGACCCGGTTCTGAAATTAGCTTACTATACAAAGCTTGCAGAGGAAAATGGATTTGACAACGTATGGATAACCGACCACTACAACAACCGGGACGTGTACACCACGCTCGCTGTACTGGCAATGAGCACCAACAGGATTAAACTGGGAACAGGGGTAACAAATCCTTATACAAGGAATATTGCAATCACTGCCCAGAGCATCGGGGCAATTAACGAGATATCCGGCGGTCGCGCCGTGCTGGGCATCGGTCCTGGCGACAAAGCCACATTTGATGCGATGGGAATTGAATGGGTCGAACCCATGACCACCATCAGCGAAAGCATAACGGCTCTCCGGGGATTCTTTTCAGGGAAAAAAGTTGCACAGGATGGAAAGAGGGTAAAAATCGGCGGCGCCAAACTTGCTTTCAAGACAGGGAACATACCCATTTACATGGGCGCACAGGGGCCAAAGATGCTGGAACTTGCAGGCAGGGTCGCAGACGGTGTGCTGATAAATGCTTCCCACCCCAAGGACTTTGAATTTGCAATAAAACAGATAACAGCCGGGGCCAAAGCAGCGGGCAGGGACCCAAAGAGCGTTGACGTGGGTGCGTATGCATGCTTCTCAATCCATAAGGACGCTGAGAAGGCAAAGGGCGCAGCGAAAGTAGTAGTCGCATTTATCGTTGCAGGCTCGCCTGATACTGTTCTTGAGAGACACGGTATCGATGTGGGCGCAAAGAAAATAATCGGTGACGCCATCGCCAAGGGAGATTTCCCGGGATTGAATGCCCTTGTCACTGATAAGATGATAGATTCATTCTCAATATGCGGGACGCCGGCGGACTGCAAGGCAAAAGTGGAAGCGCTGAAGAAAATCGGCGTCACTCAGATCGTCGCAGGCTCGCCAATTGGACCTGACAAGGAAACAGCTATCAAGCTGATAGGAAAGGAAATCATCGGAGGAAAGTAAAGTGGAAGTAAAATCGGACAGTGCTGTCGCGGGACCCCTTACAGAAAAGGGGATCCTTAAATCCGATCAGGATAAGGTGCTCACAAGAATGGGTAACATGTATGCCCCCAATGTGGGACTCCCAAAAATAGCAGATGTTGGCGAATACAACTACTGCTGTTCCTGCGGTACATGCGAAGCTATCTGTCCGATGAACGCGCCTGTTGTAAGAAGAGATCCGGTTGACATCTCCAGGGAAAAGAACAACTACAATAAAATGGAGCTGAAAACTGAAACTCTTTTCAAGGGTGTCAGCCCTTTCAACACAGAAGTTAACCCATGCGTACAGTGTTATGCATGCGAAAGGGTATGTCCGATACTGGATGGTTTCCCTGTAGATGAATTCAATAACATAAGGACGATGAAAGCCGGAAAGAGCAGAACGCTCCACGGACAGGACGGCGCCGTGGTCTCACAGATATTGAAATCATTGCTTGAACTGGGAGAGATTGACTGCGCCCTGGGCGTGGTAAGAAATGAGAAATGGGAAACAAAAGTAGTGATGTTCACAAGCCCCGAGGATGTTACAAAAGCAGCCGGGACAAAGTATACTTACCAGCCTGTTGTAGCAAGCATGAGGGACATACATCGCGCTTATGCTGACACATATCAGCACGGGCTTAAAAAATACAAGAAAGTAGCGGTTGTAGGCGTGCCCTGCCAGGTGCACGGCTCCTCGCTTTTCCGCGAGAATTTTGACAGGATAGAATTGATTATCGGTCTTATCTGCATGGAAAGTTTCTCGGAACAGATAATGTTTGGAGAGATGATACCCAAAATCATGGGCGTAGATGTCAGGGATGCTGTGAAGATGAACTTCCATAAAGGCAATTTCATCGTTGAAACAACAAAAGAAACAAAAGAAGTCCCGATTAAAGATGTCGCCCCGCTAGCCCGGAAAGGATGCCATTACTGCCAGGATTATACTTCATATTACGCTGATATTTCCGTGGGCTCGGTTGGCTCAGACGACGGCTGGAGTACAGTATTCGTAAGAACCGAGAGGGGTGAAAAATACCTGAATAAAGTGGGTGATATCGAGTGGACGGACAAGCCCATAAACCTTGAAATGGTCAAGAAACTGGCAGGGATGAAGCACAAGCACAATAAATGGGACTGGCGCGCATTTATGAAAGAAATCTGGAGCCGGGATTCGCCGGTAAGACCATGGGGCGCGGAGAAGATTTCTAAGATTCCACCGCCTCCCCCGGAACCTGTAGCAAAAGAGGAAAAGGGGGAAAAACCGAAAAAAGCTGAAAAACCTGTGAAGTCGGATCAGCCTGCAGAATAATATGAGCCGCGGACTTTATCTCGGAAGATTCCAGCCATATCATTTAGGGCATCATCAGGTCCTAAAGCAGATTGCACAGGAAGTGGATGAAATCATTGTAGGTATCGGGAGCGCCCAGAAAAGTCATGAGATAGAAAATCCTTTCACGGCTGGCGAACGCGTGCTCATGGTATCAAGCGCCATGGAAGAATTCGATATAAAACATTATGTTATACCCATCGAGGATATCCAGCGAAATTCGTTGTGGGTATCGCATGTGAAGTCCATGGTTCCGCCGTTTGAGATTGCTTATACGAACAATCCCCTTGTGATAGAACTTTTGAGCGAAGCCGGGATTGAGGTAAAGCAGTCGCCTCTCTTTAAACGAAACAGCTATTCAGGCACGGAGATAAGGCGGAGGATGCTTGAGGGGGATAAGTGGGAGCATTTTGTGCCTGAGAAAGTTGTGGAAATCATCAGGGAAATTGATGGTGTGAAGAGACTGAAAACGGTGGCGCAGTCGGACCAGGAGTAAAAGTTGTAACGGACCTTGGAATCGAATTCCATGCTCATGGCTTTGATATTCCCATCAGTTCGCTGAATTCAGTTTTTCAATCCAAGCGTAGGTATACAAATCAAAGTTGTAGGATTCAATGTTGACCTCTGGCGTTTGCCAGTTTGGATAGCGGTCTTGGGGTTGCCGAAGTCGGCAACCCCGTGTTAGGCGACCGTTTTGCTTGGTGGCACTCATTCCAAATTACGGATTTTTGATAGTAGTTCCGTCAGGAAATGCTATTGCACTTAGAGGAACATTCCACAGGTGAACACGACCCCAATTGAACTTGTAGCGGTTCATCACATCCGGAGAAAAAATGTGTCTTTTAACTTGGTTTGGCGCAACACCATCTAAAAGAAACACTTTAGGACTATCAATGCATTTAAACAAAGTTGCTGTCTCCGGAATAGAGACACCGGTAGTTATCTCGTCGATGTCGATGTCATCTATTACCCCTTCCCAAGTTGAGAAGAGTTCATTGTACACTTGTGGATTTGGTATGTGACGTTTTTTCCCTTCATCTATCAAGTATATTGGGGCGCTTCCCGGAAGCCGGACTCGTAACCCATTGAGATCTTTCCTAAGTTCTGTTGCCATTTTATTTACCTCCTTTATTTCTTATTTGGCCCATATTTTTCTTAAAGAAAGGCCTTCACGGGCCATAGAATACCTTACCTTTTCCATACATCCTAAATCATCTCATATAGCATCACCTCCTTTCCACGCCAAGCAAAATGTCACCCAACTCTTTCATATCCGAATTCTGTTAGTATATCCTTCCATTTTGGGAGCATATCCGAACTCGATTCGTATATACTTCTTTTTGCCTGACGCCAATTCCCTTATCATTAAATATTACTCATGTATATATAAGAGTTCCCCATTCTAGATATTGTCAATTTAAAGGGATATATTTAAATATCTTCATCGCCATATAATTTCATGGTGAATATGGGCGAAGAGATTTATAAATGTCCAAAATGTGGAAGTCAGGATAGTGTTTGGCGTGGATACAGGTACAATGAATCGGGGAAAAAAAGATTGAGAAAATGCAAAAATTGTGGTTCAAAATTCTCCCCTGATGATGGATTCATAAGACGACGTTTTCAGAAAGAA
>JAPZAO010000138.1 GCA_027460615.1 Candidatus Methanoperedens sp. | reverse complement strand
AGATTCAGGCACGATGCAATTTATGGGCTTGATTTCGCTATTGACGAGAAAGAGGCAAAAGCTGCTCTGAATTCTGCAAAAGAAATTCTGGAAAAAATAAAATTTTTTATAATTGAGAGAAAATGAAATTAGTTGAGATAAAAAGATATACTCAAAGTTTTCAAGAATCCCAAACCTTCACCGCATCTACAGCCAGCGTTTTATAATACTCTCTCGTCATCCTTTCCGAGAGCATTACAGCTTCCTTCAGTAGCCCCTCATCCTTCTGTTTAGTTCCAATAGCCCTCTCTGTCTCCACTATTTTTAACAACACGGCAGATTTCTCAAACTCATCAGCAATTCCATCAGCCAGCGTTATTGCTCTCTTTATGAATCCGTAACTTCGTTCATCGTCCAATAATGAAAGCAATAATGCGATATCGCAGAACGCAAAAGTGAGAAAAACAGGTTCTGCATCTTTACTTTTTTCAATCAGCTCAATTGCGCTCCCAAGCAATTCAAGCGCCCTTTTGGGATTTGCGCCAACCTGCAATCTGGCAATGTTCCGTAAAGCTGAAGAGTGAAACGTGTTCAAAGGGATTTTTTCTGCCAAATCCAGTGAGTAAGATAAGAGTTTTTCATCCTTTCTATCAATACCGATTTTGGCAAAAGCAACTACAAGCTCATGAAGCGCCACCGAAATATCGAGGTTATTGTTGATTCTTCCTGTTATTTTAACCCCCTCTTTGAGCATCTCCTCATCTTTCCTGTTCATCCCGATTTTTGCCATAGCGCGGATAATATCCACATATGCCTTTGAGGGGTCATCGGTAACAAGTTCCGCAGTTTTAATGGCTTCTTCAAGATACCAGAGGTTATTTGACCGCACCGCTTCCATCGATAAAATCCCAACGATATTGCGGTATTTCCTCGACTTCTCTGCCAAATCCTGGATTTGCGAAGCAGAAGAAACCATACCCAATATCCGATTTTTCTTTTCTTCAGTCATAATACAAATTATACAGATGTATCCATATATAATTTTGTTAATCGACAAAAAGTATTTTGCCTTTAACTGCCTTCAAATATACGGAGGTTAGCCATGAAATCATTAATTACAGCCGAACTTGAGATTGTCGCTCTTGGAACAGGAGACACAGGCATGAGCAAACATATAGCAGAAGCTGTCAAGGCTATCGACAAACTTGGTATAAAATACCAGTTGACCCCGATGGGCACGGTAATGGAAGTAGCAACGATTGATGATGCTTTTCGCGCTGTTAAGGCGGCTCATGAAGCGCTGGTCAAAAGCGGTGTTAAAAGAGTTGTCACTCATCTTACCATAGATGACAGAAGGGACAATCCGAAAGGGATGGCTGAAAAAATGGATGCAGTGAAAAGAAAACTTTAGAACCATTTCTCTGTTTCTTTCTTTTCAAAATTTACACACATACCGTCGTGGGCAGCCATGACATCCACTCCTGTTCTTTCTGATATGTTCTTTGCCTGGAGTTCCGGGTTTGCTTTCAATACCTGCAAACCAAAATGTGTCAATATCGCACGTTTTGGATGAATCTCTTCTATCAACTTTGCAGCTTCATCCATGTTCAGGTGGCGTATCCGTTTATCGGTTTTCATACGCACCACGTTAATTATCAGGAAATCAACACCCCTGTAGGCACCGGCCAGTTCAGGAAAATATTCAGTATCCGGTATATAGCCAAGGCGGCCTTCTTTGAATGAGTAAATGATTCCGTATGTTTCAACGGGGTGCATGGTCTGGACTGGGAACCCGATTTTAACTTCGCCAAGAGTTATTTCCAGGTCTTTTTTCATTTCAGTAATCCCAACAAACGGACGTATGTATTGCAGGACAACAGGGTCGGAATTCAGGCAATCCGCCGGGACAATCAACCGTCCGCGAGGCTGAAAACCACCTCCTGTCATTGCTTCGGTAATCACATTGACATCATTTGAATGGTCGATGTGCCTGTGGGACAGCATGATTGCGTCAAGGTCGCGCGGCTTGAGGCGGAGCTGGTGAACCATTACGAGTGAACCGGGCCCCGGGTCCTGTAAAATATTCACATTGTCCAGTTTAAGCCAGAAACCTCCGCTTTTGCGCAACTGGTTCAGGACCACCATCCTTCCTCCACCCGTTCCAAGAAATGTTACACTTGACATTTATGATTAAACACGTATAAGTTATACAAAAAAATATCTGAAAAATGGGTGAGGGGCAAAAAAGGGAAGAAGTTGTGGAATAGGAAATGAAATAAGAAATAAATTCGGGAAAAGACAAGACAAATCCTGAATATAAAAATATATATGTAGCCACTCATATCTTGGACGATTAATAGTGCTAAATGGGATATGTAAATATGACTAAAAAGATTAAACTCTCGGAACTTGGAAGCCTGTTCGGGGGCCTTGATGTCCAGGCACTTGAAGGTGTAAAGATCGAAGGTGATGTGGAGATAGACCTTGGGCAAATGGGAATGAACCCGCAGATGGCTTATGCGCTCGGCCATGAAACAGCCCAGCTTGCACTTCACTTGATGAATATTTCCAGGATTCTGGGTTATCCTGTTGACCAGATGCTCGGAGCCGCCCCTGCAAAGCCTGCAAGGCTCAGTAAGTTGATTGAATCCAGATTCAGCGTGGGCAAAATTGAGGAATGGAAAACCCCGATTCAGGAAGTCGTGCTCGGTGCAACGTCATCCGATGGCGGAACGAGAAAAAGCACAGTAACGCTCGGCGGGGAAACAGCCCTTCCGTATTATTTTGACGGCCCGATGCCTCACCGCAATCACATAACCATGGACGTTTTCGATATGCCCATAAATATGGCAAAGGCGGTCAAATCAAACTACGAGGATGTCATCAACAGCCCCGCAGAATGGGCAAAGAAAGTAGTCCGCGACTTCGGGGCTGATATGGTTACGATTCATCTCATAAGCACAGACCCGAACATCAAGGACACTTCGCCTGCCGAGGCCGCAAAAACGGTGGAAGAAGTCCTTCAGGCTGTTGATGTGCCTATTGTCATCGGGGGCTCGGGAAATCCTGAAAAAGACCCGGCTGTACTGGAGAAAGCCGCAGAAGTCGCCGAAGGCGAGCGCTGCCTGCTCGCATCAGCCAGTTTAAATCTTGATTATGCACGCATCGCGGAAGCAGCCAAGAAACATAATCACGTTGTGCTTTCGTGGACGCAGCTTGAGATTAATGCGCAAAAAGAATTGAACCGCAAACTTATGAAACAGTGCGGTGTAGCCCGCGAGAATATCCTGATGGACCCGACTACAGCAGCTCTGGGATACGGGCTTGATTACGCTTACACGAATATGGAAAGAATAAGACTGGCAGGATTGTCAGGAGATATGGAACTTAATTTCCCGATGTCAAGCGGCACCACCAATGCATGGGGGGCGCGTGAAGCCTGGATGGTTTCATCGCCGCTAAAGGAAGATTCTGACTGGGGACCGCGTGAGTACAGGGGCCCGATATGGGAAATTATCACGGGACTGACTTTGTCGCTAGCGGGAAACGATTTATTTATGATGATGCACCCAACCGCTGTCCAGGTGCTAAAGGAGATAACACAGACGCTTTACGGCGGAAAGGAAAGCGAACCTGTGAATATTGATAACTGGGTAGGGGCGGTGTTATAATGAAATTGAACAGCCCGCTCCAGGTCTATAAGTACCTCCCGCAGATAAACTGCGCCGAATGCGGGGATGCAACGTGCATGGCTTTTGCGGCCCATCTCATCGACAGGTCAAAAAAGCTTGATGACTGCCCACCCATACTTAAAGACGAATACAAGAAAAAATATACAGAATTGCTGACGCTCCTTGCGCCCGAAATCAGGGAAATCACGATAGGTGTTGGCGAGCGTGCTAAAAAAATAGGAGGGGACGATGTACTTTATCGCCACCAGTTGACCTTTTTCGACCCGACAGCGTTTGCCTATGACGTATGGGACACGATGCCTGAAGCAGAACTCGTAGAGAGGATAAACAAGATTACGAACTTTAGGAAATTCTATGTCGGGAAATTCCTGAAAGTGGATATGGTCGCAGTGCGGTGCGTTTCAGGCGACCCCCTGAAATTCGCCGGCGCTGTAAAGAAAGCAAGCGAAACCACAAAACTTCCCCTCATACTCTGTTCATTTGACCCTGCTGCGTTAAAAGCTGCGCTTGAAGTAGTCAAGGACAAAAATCCCCTGATATACGCTGCAACTGAAAAGAACTGGGGCGAAGTTGCAGAACTGGCTTTGAATTATAAAGTCCCGGTCGTATTATTCTCGCCGGACCTTGATAAGCTAAAATCCCTTGCTCTGACATTCAGGGAAATGGGAATAAAAGACCTTGTGCTTGACCCTGGAACATATCCGCAGGGAAAGAAGCTCAAAGAGACGTTTGAGAAATTCATAATGCTTCGCCGTGCAGGGATAAAAGAAGGGCAAAAGGATATAGCGTATCCGATTATGGCAGTTCCGCTAAATGCTTGGATGGTCTATAAGGATGCAGTCACTGCTTCCTACTGGGAAACGGTGCTATCTTCGGTTTTCACTGTGAGGTATGGGGATATCATGATTCTTCACAGCCTTGAACCGTATGCCATGCTTCCTGAGGTGCACATTCGTGACACAATTTACACAGACCCGCGAACCCCTGTGAAAGTAGCGCCGGGAGTGAACGAGGTAGGTTCTCCAACAAAAGATTCACCAGTGATAGTCACAACCAATTTCGCTCTCACGTATTATACTGTGGAAAGCGACCTTTCATCCAACAAGATAAATTGCTATCTTGCGGCAGTGGATACTGACGGGATAGGAGTGGAAGCGGCAGTTGCAGGCGGTCAGCTTACGGCAGCCAAGATAAAAGATACTTTCCAGAAAGCGAATTTTGATTTCAAGGATAAGACATCTCATGGCACACTTATTTTGCCGGGTCTTGCAGCAAGACTGCAGGGCGATGTAGAAGATGTGACAGGACTTCGTGTGATGATAGGTCCTCCGGACTCGGGGCGCATTCCCGGGTGGATGGAGAAAAATTGGCCTCCTAAACCGAAATAATAAAGTTCATGATTATTCCTTCACACCTTCTTATCAATAATATCTATATACTTTAAAGATGTAAATATGGTAGCCTTAATTTTAGTCAAAGGAGGCTATGATATGGTTAATGAAAAGTTAGCAGAGCTTGTTAAAACAGCAAAACCATCTGTGGCCGTGGTCGGGCTTGGTGGTGCAGGATGCAATATTACGACTTGGATAGCAGAGAAAGGAATGGCAGGCGGAAGGATAATCGCAGCGAATACTGATGTGAATCACCTGAGTACAATGAGTAAAGCTGATAAGCTGATTTTACTCGGTGAGAAATTATGCAAGGGGCACGGGTGCGGTGGGTATCCAGAAATGGGTGCACAGGCAACCAAAGAAAATCTTGCAGAGATAAAAGCTGAAATAGAGGGAACAAACCTCGTTTTCCTTGTAGCCGGGTTAGGCGGAGGAACTGGTACTGGAGCAATACCTGTTGTAGCAGAAATTACAAGAGGCAGTGGCTCACTTACTATTGCCTGCGTCACGATCCCATTCAAGATTGAGCAGTTCAGGAGAGAAAAAGCAAGAGAAGCCATAAAGGCACTTTCAGAGAGTTGCGACTCAACAATTGTGATCGATAACTCAAAGTTAAGAGAAGTAGCCGGCAATCTCCCGCTGAAAGAGGCACTTGCTGTTGCAAATGCCCTTGTAGGTGCATTCGTCAAGAACATTACCGAGACAATCACCCAGCCAAGCTTGATCAACCTTGATTACGCAGATCTTCGCGCAGTCATGGAGCGCGGCGGAATATCCGCAATCGGCATTGGTGAAGGCGACGGTGAGGACAGGGTAGCCAAAGCGGTATCGCAGGCGCTTGCAGTCCCGCTGCTTGATATCTCCGACATGTCCGCCACATACGGTGTGCTTATACACATTGTAGGAGGCGAAGACCTGACACTCGAAGAGGTCGCAGTCACAGGCGAGTTAATCATGGACAAGGTCCCCAACACAAAGAGAGTTATCTGGGGAGCAAAAGTCGATGACCAGCTCACAGGCAGAGTACGTGTAATGGCAGTCTTGACAGGTGTCAAGAGCCCATTCATGGAAGGCCAGTAAGGTTTAACGTGATGTGATATTTCACATCACAAAAATTTTTTCTTTTTTTGTTTAACAGCAAATACATACATTTTTTGCTAACTTTCACATATAAACTCATCCGAGGACGATGAGTTCGATTTCGACGGAAACAAGTAATGAAAACCAGCTCACGGTTGAGGAATATGTGCGCTATATCAGGATAAAAGAGCAAATACAGCAGATTATAGATAATGCAAACTTAAAGGAGGCTCTGCGTGATGCCGAAGACTCCTTGAATGGACTTGCTATTGATTTAATTGTTAAATACTCAGTCCAGAAGAAATAATCTTATACACCTGTCTTGAACCGGAGTATCGCTGCTATTCCGCCAAAAGCCGTGAGAAGCTGGTTCCCTTCCTCAAAATCACTCGAAATGAAAGCGGTGTTCGTTCCCATCTGGTCTGCTATGGCTGAAAGCTCCTCTACGATGTCCACCGACTCTGCGACTTTAAGACTTGACCCGCATTTCTTGCAATTACCGGGCTGGTATTCCTCATCCCCGAGTTTTTTAGTGATGGTTTTCTTCTCCTCAAAATCACAGTTGCCGCATTTTATGGTGAGACGAACTTTGCGGAGTTGATCTGAAAGCAAAAGCGTATCCACAGATCCCATCTGCAGGTTCTTCCTGACCTGCTCTTCCCCGTATGAGGCAAGACCTGTATCGTTTACCAGTTCTTTTAAGAATCGCTCCGCGATTTTCTTTTCCTGCACCACCTCGACATTTTGAAGAGCTTCGCCAAGTTTATCGAAAAGCTCGTTCAGACCCGATTCATCGGTATAAGCAACATCGAAAAGACCCAGGATTTTTTTCTGTATCTCATGATGAAGGAATTCGCCGCTTTCGAATTCCTCTTTGGTGGGCGACGGCCCGCCTATAAAAACACCCTCGAAATCCTTCTGGTCAATCCCAAGAAAGACTTCGCTTGCAGCGTCAGCTATGCGGGTATAGAATTCATTGATCGCAATGAGACGAAGCTGCTGGAACCTGTGCGAACTCTGGCCGCCTTTTCGCTGCTTTCCAGGGACATTAGAAGTTAGGTGCGCCATTACTTCGATGTGCTTGCCGCGAAGCACACCCACAGTCGCCTCGCGCCTGTCAAGAACAAGGAGACCGTATGTCTTTTTCTCATGCAGCATATCCTCAAGCGGTGTGAGAAGGAAGGATGAATCGCAGTGGTACTTGTAGGACACAAGCGGGTCAGGAGGTTCTATTATGTATGTCTCCATATCGGTTTTGTTAGCGCCAATATCCACCGCGCCGCAGAAAATCACAACGCCGTTCTCGGGCGCTTTTGGTATCAGCTTGAGCCTTGAAAGCAATGATTCGATGGCACCTGTCACGTTCTGTCTTGTCACTCTTGATTTGATGTTGGACGCCTGGCCGAATTCTTCCCTCAGCTGTGCGGCTACCTCATGTATCTGCTTGTCGTGAGGTATATACAGCGAAATAAGTTCCGTACCTCTACCGCGCTTGCTGCGCAGAACCTCAAGAGTTCTTTTGAATTCGTATTTTTTATGTGCGTCTGATTCGACCATTGGATTATGCTACCTCATAAAACAGAGATTTGGTTCTTTCATATTTGCTAAGATAGATAAATGTTGAGTCGAAGTCGCAGTCTGCTAAATAAAGCACTATATTATAATTATTTTAAATTACAATTTAGCAAACTTTTTATAGTTTTGCAGCGAGCATAGATATGAGTGGTTCCTCGGTGTGGGATTCTCAATAAAGCTCTCGATAGTGTTTAATAGCTTAGGTGGTGACAAAAATGATGAATAATAAAGCTTACAGAGGGCATGCCCTCAGAACAGTTGTAGTAACAATGCTGGTCTTATTACTGACTGGCGGCGCAGGCGCACAAACTAATATCAGCTCCTGCACTACGATATCTTCGCCTGGAGAATATATGCTCAACCAGAGCATAATAGCCAGCGCAGCTTCAAGCTGCATTAACATTACTTCAAGCGATGTGGTTCTGGATGGCGCTGGCTATACGATTGACGGGCAAGATTTACTGGGCACTTACGGCGTTTTTGTCCATAACTCCTCAATTACACTTACAAATATCACTGTAAAAAATATGAAAGTTATTGACTGGTATTATGCTGGCATCTATTATAATAATGCAGAAAACGGAAACATCGCAAACAATATCGCAAACTCGAACATGGTCTTCGGCATCTATCTGCTCTTTTCCAGCAACAACACACTGAGTGGCAACAATGCATCGAACAACGATAAGGGCATCAGTCTGCACTTTTCCAGCAACAACACACTGAGTGGCAACAATGCATCGAACAACTATCAGGGCATCCATCTGGATTTATCCAGCAACAACACGCTGAACGGCAACACTGCAAACTCAAACGGTCAGTCTGGAATATGGCTTGCTGCTTCTAACAGTAACACCATATCCGGAGGGGCTGTCAACAGTAACGGCTTATATGGGGTGTATGTAAGAGTTTCAAGCTATGTCAATGTCACGAGAGTCGAGATCCACAACAACACAGATACCGGTATTTATGATGATACCCAACTTTTAAGCAACCAGAACTTCTCCTACAACAACATCAGCGGCAGCATCAATGGCATATACCTGAATGAGGAGGATGACTCAAACATCGAAGGCAATCGCATCTGGAATAACTCTCTTTTTGGAATCTACCTCGACTCTTCCAGCAACAACATCATCTACAACAACTACTTCAACAATACGAATAATGCCTTTGATAACAGCAATAATTACTGGAATATCACAAAACAGCTTGGAACGAATATCATTGGTGGTCCTTATCTCGGTGGCAACTTCTGGTCAAATTATGCTGGTGTGGACATTAATGGGGATGGTCTTGGTGATACTCTGATTCCTTATAATAACTCTGGAAATATCATAAATGGTGGAGACTATTTGCCTTTAACGCATGTACAAACGGTTCTATTTGTTCAATCCAGCACTGGACAAGGTCCAGTATTCTTTTCTACAGACGCAGGCACTATTGAAAATCTTACCGCTGTAAATGTGAGCGATATCCCAGAACCGCCCCCTGCGGGTGCAGATCTCTTTTACGGTCTATTCAGATTCAACATTACAGGCCTGGCACCCGGCGGCAGTGCGAACCTGACGCTGACGTTCCCCACGCCTCTCCCTCTAAACACAACCTACTTGAAATTTGGAGCAAATGTCACAAATGCAACTCCTCACTGGTACAATATTTCCGCTGTAATCAATGGCAACAATCTAACAGTCACGCTCATCGATGGCGGGCTTGGTGACGGCGACCTGGCAGCTAACGGCGTAATCGTAGACCCGAGCGGTCCATCATTCCCGATGCCTACGGGCAATGTGACCGGAGGAGGCTGGATTGTGAGCCCGATTAAACCGGCGCCAAAGAATAACAACAAAGCGACCTTTGGATTCGAAGCGCACTTTGTTAACGGCATGCCAGCGGGTAATCTTGAGTACACCGACCATGTTAGCGGAATGAAAGTCAAAGGAAATGTTACAACGCTGAGCGTGAACAAGACAACAATGAAAGCAACTTTCAGCGGAACAGCGACAATCAACGGGACTGGCGCATACGTGTATAATGTGACTGCGGTAGATAATGGAGAACCCGGCAAGACTGATAATTTCGCCATCAACATAACTTCAATATCCTACATGGCAAGCGGCACACTTGGCGGAGGAAACATACAGATACGCGATCCGTGAAGATTTAGAGGGAGCAAATCCCTCTTTCTTTTTTGATTCTATATCTCTATTCTTGCGCCTTCGTTCCTCGCCTTTGTGATAAAGACCTTTCCCTTCTCCCCCAAGAATTCCCCTGCTATTTTCTCAAGATTCCCCGCATCCTCGCCTAAAGCATAAACCGTAGGTCCGAATGAACTCATTCCCGCGCCGTATGCGCCCCCGTCCCTTAACGCCTTCATCAAATGAACAGAAAGAGGCTGGAGTTCAACTTCCCTCTTTTTAAATCCAATCTCCTGGATTGAGTTGATGCTCTTCCCGAAAGTAACGATATCTTCTTCTGCAAGCGCAGGAAGCATTTGCATCAGGATAATATGTGAGAGCCCTTCCACTTCCCGAAGCGGCACTGGACATTTTTCCCTGAATATATTTACCTCTTTTTTGCTTGACGCCCCTTTCTGCTCTGGAATTGCAACCACGATATCCCAGTCCGGGAAATCTTTTCTCAATAAAACAGGCGCAGGAGGAAGTTTGCTAGCGGCTGAAGGAAGAAAAGCTTTTTTCTCGCTGAATTTATGCCCGCCGTCGAGTATGAAGCCGCCTTTTTCAAATGCAGCTACGCCAATGCCGCTTGTGCCGCCTCTCCCCACTTTTATTGCCAGGTCATATACGCTCAAGCCGAGGTTGTATATCATGTTCACAGCCATGCCAGCAGCAAGAGCAGCCTGCGTGCCGGAGCCAAGACCGACATGCGAGGGATAATCTTTTTCTAAGGTGATGTGAATTCCCTCGCCCGCAGGAAGAAGTAAAGCGGCGCTGTTCTTCATTCGTTCAAGATGCTCGCTGTTCCCTGTTATTTCGAACGTGTCAGATTTTTCAGCTTTGATACCGATAACGGGCTCATCAAGCGTGAGCCCGATGCCGCCATCCACGCGTCCGATGCTGGCGTTCATGTCGATGAGGGTTATGTGCAGGCGGGAGGGAGTGGTTATTTTTAACATAATCAAGGTGCATTTGTTCCATTTGGAACCTGGGTTAGAGACAATCAATACCACTCTTCAGATTCTATAAGTTTCTCTGCTTCTGTCTCTTTGATTTTAATTATTCCAGAAAGTTCATCAACAGGGTCAGAAGATTCCTTTACAACCAATTTCTTATTCACTACTGTCATTCTAATTTGTTCTCCTGTTTCAGACCCCCAGCATATGCAGTAAACACTGGGCTTTAACCGTTTTTATTAGCCATACTACAGTTCTAATGCACAATCTTTGCAATATCCATCTCAAGAATATCCTCTGCGCCGAGGCTCTTGAGTTTCGGGATGAGTATATTTATCTCGCTCTTGCTCACCACGGTTTCCACCGCATAATAATCAGATTTATAGAGTTTTGATACCGTGGGTTTTTTCATGGCGGGAAGCCCGCCTACGACAGCATCAAGCCTGGATTCTGGGACGTTCATCACGATAAAAACCTTGCCGCGCGCTTCAAGTACAGCCTGCAGGAGGATTTTTATCTCTTCGATTTCCCTGCGCTTCACCGGGTCTTTCCATGATTTCTTATTCGCAATGAGCTTCGTATTGGATTCAAGAATGACATCCACGATTTTTAAACCGTTCTTGCGCAGGGTTGAACCTGTCTCTGTCAGATCAACAATCACATCCACAAGTTCGGGAACCTTTGCTTCAGTTGCGCCATATGAATAGCGGATATCCACCTGGATTCCAAGGTTATCGAAGAACCTTTTCGTGAGTTTGGGATACTCTGTCGAGACCCTGCTTCCTGGTTTAATATCCTTTGCTGTTTTGACGTCCCGCTCATTCGGGACAGCAACCACGATTTTCACAATCCCCTCTCCCATTTTGCTGTAAAACATATCTGCGACTTCAACTACATCGGCATCCGACTCCATTACCCAGTCCTTGCCTGATATGCCCAGGTCAAAGTACCCCTCCTCAACGTATTTTGGGATTTCCTGGGGTCGCAGGATTTTAACCTTCCGTATCCTCGGGTCTTTCACGGTCGGGTTATACTCGCGGTCAGTCTTCCTTATCTCAAGGTCTGCCTGTTTGAACAAAAGAAGAGTCTGCTCTTCAAGACTGCCTTTTGGGAGAGCGATATCAATCATAATACCCCCTTAACATGAATTCACTGATTAAAAGCTTTACTGACTTTTAACGCTCTTACCTGCCTTTTTTGATTTATTAAAAACAATCTCAAGAATACCGTTCTTCAATGCTGCTTTCATGCCTGTTTTATT
>JAPZAO010000137.1 GCA_027460615.1 Candidatus Methanoperedens sp. | reverse complement strand
TTCACAGTTTCAACAAACCAGGTATGGCAATGATTGCAATAATACTGCTGATGCCCTGCTCGATTTTTTCCACGTTTCAAAATGTCTTTTTCTTCTTCCTTCAAAAAATATTTGCAACCTGGATTCTGACAAGTAATATCGATTTTGCTTCGAGGTCTAGCCATTATACCACATGGTATAATTGGATATTATCCCATAAATATTATGCGGTCTATGTTAGGACAATACCTGAATTTCATGCTGAAAAAGCCCCACATGATGAGCGCGTAGAGAGTAGTCGCAGAAAGTAAGACGACCTGAGCCTGCTCAGGCACTTTTCTAACCCCAACTAAATGCCCGAATAAAGCAAAAAAATATGAAAGAGCCAGCACTAAAAAGCCCAGAGTGATTATCGCCTTAATCGAATTGCTGAAAGGTGCATTTTCTTCATAGACAATGCCTTTGCCAGCAAGCGTTTTATCGCCAGGGATCACTGCTGCATTCCTTTGCCAGAAATCCATTAATAAGGCTCCCAGGAATAATCCACTGGCAATTTCAAATGATAATATCCAGTTAACCTTCCCTAATATTAAATAGCCAAATGGTACTGAAATAATAAAAAACACTAAAGCTCCCAGAAATCCTTTTTTAATTGTATTCATCATATCCATCCCTCACACTCGATTCGATAAGGCTACAGGTCGCCATCTCAGGAGCTTTTCTTCTACGAGGTAGATGGTCTTCCTGTTTTTTCGCTCCCAGTAAACCACTTGAGGGTAATTTATCCAGATAGATGGAAAGAATACAAAAATCATAAACTCAACAGGGCTTTCTTTTCCAAGGGTAAAGCTAAAAAATAATACAGCAGCCATTAATATCGCGTTGAGAGCAAAACTTTTGAGGTAAACCTTCCTTGTCGGACTTATTTCCGGTTGATTTATTTTGTTCAGTTCTTTCCATGATTCAACTTGAGTGAACACTGCAATGATAATACCAATAAGAATACCTGTAATGATGATATCCGTGTGGAAGCCCTCAAACATGTATTCTATTACAAAGAGGGATGCGGCAAAGCCAGTAACTCCAACCAGAGTCAATAAGAGAACATAGTTTCTATATACGTTCGCCCAGCCCATTTTGCTGTAATTCTGAATGCCTTTTCCTTTTTCTCCCGGCGCGAATTCTTCATCGATTGGCAAAGCTACCATCACCTGCTTCGTTGCAAAGGCATTTGCGTTGGGACACCAGCCCATAATTTTCTGAATACTCTCTCTCACATTTACTGTCATGCCAAACTCCTCAACTTCCCAAAAAGCTCATCCGCCAGCTTCGTGGGGTCGTCGGTTTTCTCAAGCTTGATATGCATCTCGTCCGCAAAGTCCCACAGCAATTCAATGCACTGCGTGTATCTTGCACATGCGCCGCAGTTCCCCTCATGTTCGTACCACACCTGCATCCCATGTTTTGCAGATACGAAAATAATGGCGCTGGCATTAAACGGCGTAGAGTGGCCGAACAGGATACCGCGCTCTGCATTCACTTTCTCCACCTCTATCTGGTTTGCCCCTGCCATCTCAAGAAGCGTCTTTCCTATACGTTCATCCATTGTGATGAGCGCTCTTGATACCGCCTGCCTGGATATACTGAATGAGCGCGCTATATTCATATTGGGAAGACCGCCGCGCCGCAGCCTCCAGAACTCAAACTGCTTGTCATTTAAAGGCAGGAACATACGTCAACGTATGCATGTTGACTATTTATAGATTACTCCAAATTACTTTCCTTCAAATATTCGATATGCTGCGCCGCTGGTTTCACTTAATTGGAACCGTTTCACCCTTCGTATCACATAAAATGTATCTATTGTTTCACTCATAAGAAAACTCAGACGCAAGATATGCGCTGTAAATAGGAGGTAATAATATGAGGAAATCAATACTAATCGGAGTATCCATCGTAACGATATTAGGGATACTCCTTGCAGCAGTTGTCTTGGGCTTTACTGATACCAAGACAAGGTTTAATGCATTCAGCTCTGCTGAAGCTGATAAAAATACATCCAACACGATAGCTATTATCGAGCCGAACAACGAAACTCAGAAAAGTATCTCGTTCAGAGTTATTGAGCTTTCTGAGAAAGGTGCACTCCAACAGGCTCAGTCGAAAGTCTCATTCAGCATTATTGAACCATTGTATATTCCTGCTGGCTACAATTTCGAGAGCGTGGAAGGAAAAAAGTTCACAGGTGTTGTGACCGATCTCGATATGGCATCGTTCTCCTATAAGAATGGAGACGAGCTGTTAACCATTAAAGAGACAATCGTGGTGAAAACTGAAAACACAACAAAATCATCCACTTTACCCAAAGATACCAGGGAAATCGTAGACCTAAATGGGATAGAAGGTCGTTTTTCTGAGGAAAACGGCATAAAGCTCCTGGGCTGGAAGATCGGAAATCTGAGTCTGAGCATAATGAGTTGGAAGAACGAAGGTCAGAACCAGACCAGCAGTTCGCTCAACAAGGAAGAGATGATAAATATCGCGAAGTATGTCCGGGAAAAAACCTCGGAAGAAGCCATCACAGAAGCACAGACAAAAGTATCCTTTAAGATTCTTCAACCAACTTATATTCCGGAAGGATACAGGATGAATACTGCACAGACCTCAGGAA
This sequence comes from Candidatus Methanoperedens sp., assembly GCA_027460615.1. GTDB lineage: Archaea > Halobacteriota > Methanosarcinia > Methanosarcinales > Methanoperedenaceae > Methanoperedens. Next base: position 9,740 of record JAPZAO010000137.1, on the reverse strand, counting down.
CCAAGTTCAGAGGTGTTTCGTCGGAACTTGAGCAGGCAAGCATTTTTTATATAAAGGGCGATGAGTTTTTCATGAGAAATGAGTATCTGAACTTACGGGAACTCCTTGTATTAAAAGACGATACCGATACAAATATCTCTGCACCCAAAATTCCATGGAAGTTTGTGGATATAAACGGGATTCAGGGGCGCTTCTTAGAGACAAGTGATGGCGTAAAGCAGTTGAGTTGGGAAATAGGTAATCTTAATCTGACTATCGGCAGTCACGCCTACAAAGAGAACTATTCCGTGAATGAGAGCGGTTTTACCGGTACCCCGCTCAGCATGGAGGAAATGGTAAAGATGGCAAGGTCTGTCAGGTGACCTTGCTGTTATTTCTGAGGTATGGCTATGAGATGGCTTCTTGAAGGTAATGTTTTAGAAAATGAGTCCCGCGCTGCTATCTACAGATATATAAAAGAAAACCCAAATACGTATCCTCTGGAAATTATGCGTGAAACTAATATCGGCCGGGGCACAGTGCTATACCATCTTGAGATCCTGCATTATGCAGGCATGGTGGCGTGCTTAAAAGACGGAAGGCTAAAAAAATACCGCGCGGCGCAGAAGGTAGGAGTATGAGTATTTTAAAACTTTGTTTCCTGTTTGCCGCGCTGGTTCTGGTATTAGCGCAAGCTTATGCTTCGGAGGAAAATACTCTTAGGGTTGAGAATCTCACTTCAATTTCATCTATTGTCAACCCGGCTACGCTCGATCTTGCTAAGTCAGTTAAGGCAGCGCCGGAACGGAGGAATTTTATCACGCCTCAGGCTTTCTGGAGCCCTGACGGAAGCAAGCTGCTTGTGAGAAGCTCGATAGGATGGTATAAAGGTGATATTGATTTTCGCCCCAGCAATAGAAATGGGATAGGTGCCTTATACACAATGGATGCTGATGGAACCAATCTTACAAAAATAGTATCGAACGAGATCAACAACCGCAGCACGCCAATAGAATTTCCCACTAACAATTATTGGAGTCCATCGGGAAATAAGATTGCCATCACAGTATCCGTGCCAAGAACGGGAGGTTTCTATTTGCTCGCAAGCCCCAATGGAGACAGATTGAACGCTCTTGGTACAAATTTTTCAGAAATAATTTCGATTATTACAAACCTCTCTGAATTCTCATGGCAGAAGGATTTTGCATGGAGTCCGGATGGAACAAAAGCAATCTTTTTGGTAACCGACCTTGTAAAAAAATCAGAAAAAATGTATATAGCAGATGCTGATGGGTCTAACATAAAACAACTTGCTAGTGATGCAAATGAGTCTTTTCTTGGTGCTGTAGCATGGAGTCATGATGGAAAACGAATAGCATTCAGCGGGAAAAATCTCTGGATTATTAACAGCAACGGTACCAACCTTAGGCAGCTTGGCGCTTGTTGGGGCAGCGTATGGAGTCCGGATGACAGTAAGGTGTTGTGCATGTCATCAGAAGAAGTTAATGACCAGTTTATTAATCATCTCTACCTGATAAATGTGGACAGCGCCGATAAAACAGAGATAATTAAAAGCATCGAGGTAGGAAATCCTGCATGGAGTCCTGACGGCAACAGCATATTATTTGTCTCAGCCACGGAGAGGAGTAATCTTGGTATTTTTGTTTCCGATTCGCAAGGCAGGAATGTAACATTAATTTATGAGGAAAACAATCCATTGGCAGTTAGCTGGAGTCCAGATGGAAGTAAAATTGCCTTTACAGTTTCAGAGAATGGAATTGGGCTATACACAATTAATCCCGATGGCACAGGAAAAACATTACTAACGACAAATCTATCATGGAGTTGGACAAATCCCTATGCGTGGAGTCCAACTGGTGATAAAATTGCCTTTTCTTCAAGCATAACCAATGGTGAGCATATTTTCATCGCTAATCCTGACGGCACCGAGCGCGTGCAAATTACGACCGGTGAAAATAAGCGTTACATCTTGAGCGGAGAGGGGGGAAGCTGGAGTCCTGATGGTAGCAGGCTCTTGATAGAGTCATCCAACGAGGTTTTCATAGCGAAACTATCAGGATATGATAGAACAGCTACTATCAAACAGGGGTACAGAACTGCAAACGAGTCCATTCAGGAGCTACCTGGGCAATCGTCGCCTGAACCAACCCTGACAGCAGCGCCGCAGATAACAAAAACCATAGCATCAGCCATAATTCCCAAAGCCTCAGGCTTTGAAGCCGCGCTTGTAATAGCAATTCTATCCACAACCTATTTATTTAAAAGGAGGTACAATTGAGAGCATGGGTTAAGGTGGAAGATTTATGGTATCAAGGAAAACAGGAACAATAGTGCTGGCAGGCGTGCTACTGATGGTAGCAGCCGTCGTCGTCACAAGTATGCTGCTTGCTACAAAACCATCGATCATCCAGATAAACGATGGTTCTTTCAAAATCCTTGAACTTCCTTACACCTATACCAGGAACGATGCTTACGTCCTGGTCATCGGATCGGCAGTCGGCGGCATGATGCTCTCGTATATTCTCACAATGTTGTTTGCAGCAGGAAAAAGCGAGGTCGAAAATATGATAATGGAAGAAAAATCAGTTGAAATCCCTACCCATGACACTGATGTAGCTATCATCGTAGAGCATGATAAAGATGATTCAGGATTGATTGAGGCGGTCTTAACCGCACTGGAAGGCGATGGGAAGAAGCTGGTCAAAGAAATCGCTGACCACGGCGGCGAGATGCTTCAGAATGAGCTTGTGCTTTCACTGAATTTTTCAAAAGCAAAGGTTTCGAGGATGGTTACTGACCTTGAAAAGAGAGGCTTGTTGGTCAAAAAGCAGTACGGATTGACCAATAAGGTCGCTCTGGCTGACAAATTGAGAGGTGAGAAGAATGAGAAATAAAGTATTGATTGGAATCTTGTTATTGGTATTAATTTTAGTTGTAACAACGGTATGGTATTTCATTGGAATTAGCGTTAGCATTGTTAGCATTGTGGTGCCTTCTGAAGTCGGGACAGATGACTCAGGATATGTAGCTATTTTACTGCAAAATAATGGTTCTAAAGATATTAATGTATCATTAAAAGTGAAAAACACCATAGAAGATGAAAAAGGTGTCAGCGTACAAGAGCCAATTATAATAGTTGGCGCATCCGGACTGGATGCTTTGCCAGCGGAAGTTAGTTTGAAACCTGGTATAAATCAAATAAATGTTTATTATGGATACCAAGTACCTGGACTAAAAAAAATCGAAGTCGAAGTTTATCAAAAAGGCAAACTCGCCGATGCCAAATCAGCGGAAGTCAATGTGCTTCCTCCGCAGATTAGAGTAGAGTTACAGTACACCAATGAATCACAATCTGGTTACGATATATACAAAGTATTTGGCAGCCTCTCAAATTTTGGAAGAGGGACGGCGAGAGGTGTTGCGGTTAATATTTCGATAATAGATGAAACCACAGGAAAAATAGTTTCATCGTCTACAAGAGGAGAATCTCAAATAAGGGATTATACATTCTTCCAGCCCATGAACACATGGCGGGGAAAGGATGGGCTTGAGACACAGGCACCAGTCGCTCTCATCGAACTTTCAAGCGGCGTCCCCTCCAATGAGAGTTACATGCCAGCGTTAACCGTTGCCAAGGGTAAGATTGGAGATAGATACAGAGTAGTAGCCATTGCTCAGTGGCAAGATCAAATATCAAAGGCTGAAATGCTGATACCGCCTTAATGCACAGAAAATAATGGAGGAATTTGAATGAACAAAATAAAAAAATCTGAAAAATATACAACTGCGTCGCTTGTACTTTTACTATTAGTACTACTTGTAACGCCCTTCTCAGCAAACGCAGTCCAGGAAGAAAAGATGCTGAGGGTTGGCGACACATGGGAAAAAGACGACTGGAATCTCTCTATCAAGGCAGTTAATATAGATGAGCAACCGGGCTTCATTCTCATTTCGCTCTCATACCAGGGAAAAAAGCTTGGGGATGCCAGGATTGAAACAGGTAAATCCTATACGTACATGGGCAGGAATCCTGATGGCAGCGAAGTAGCTCTTTTTACTGTTAAAGCCAGCATATTTGTTGGTGCAAGTAACGATGCTGTCAGGCTGGCACTCAACTGGTCTATACCAGAGAATAATGTTCAGATAATTGAAGCGCCTGTGGAATCTGACCAGATAAAAACTGAAACGTCTGTACCCACGCCGACGGCGCAGGCAACCCCAACTGCGCCGGGATTCGAGATGGTTATAGGGATTATAGGAATTCTTTTTGTGCGGCGCTTATTTATGAAATAAGGAAAAACCATTATCATAAAATACAATCACATTACGCAACGTAGAGTAGAAAAATGCCGATCACAAGAATAAAAAGTACAAGCTTGAAGCATAGAGATGAAACGAGCAAAAGCTTTCAGCCAGTACTGTTGGTTGTCTCAATCATAGTATTTGCGATACTATCAGGATGCATATCTCAACAGCCTGAGGTATTGAACGTAAATCCAGATATATATGAGGGGCAGGTTGTTTACTCCAACCTATCCAAGGCTACGGGTATGTTTGCTGTAATCAAAGGCAACATCCCTCAGGTTAAGGAAAGCTATGAAGAAATTATTGTTAATAAAACGGCTCAACAATCTACCTTTTCTGTTGATGATGATCTGAATTTCGTGATCTCCAGAGGGATTACTCCAGGATTCGATATAAATATCAGCAGGGTAGAGAAGCAAGGGAATGTGTATACTGTTTATGCTACTTACATCGATCAAGGAACCGATCTTGGTATTCTGAGTCATCCCGTTGCGATAATACCGATCGGGAAACTGGCCGCAGGAGAATATAAAGCAAAGTTGAAGGTGACGAGGGTATCAGATTATGCTAACGGAACCAAAATAATAAGAAAAGTAATTGAAACTGAAAAGGAGTTGAGTATAATCAATTTCAAGGTTAAACCAACCGCTTCCAACATCGGAATTTCCCGCGAGAATGTATCATCGGGATATTTAGCAGGCCGGGTTTTTGACGAGTTATCAGGAAATTTTACCAAAAACTGGGATGGCGAAAATTTTGCAGGTTTCTGGCGCGATCCTGAAACAAACGTTTCTACTGAAACCCTGGTGATAGACCAGAGCGTACTGAACAACAGCCGCAGAGTAATAGAAAAACATAACCTGATATACACAACAAAATCGATGCCCGTGAAGTATCAGGTTTACATGCATGCCAATCAAACTCCAGCCGGAACAGACGGTTATTATCCGGCAGTGGGATGGATGGGAGACAAATATGTTTTTCTGGAGGGTAACAGGCTTGCAAAAATAATCTTCGAGCAGAATGTTACTGAAGTAAAATCCATTCGTATTGGAGAATCCTGGAACCTGGAAGGAGGCTACAGGATAGTTGCCAATTCAATAGATGCGGATGGTATAATGCAAGCATGGATAAGTCTGGATAAGGACAATACTAAAATTGATGATAAAGTCCTGGCAACTCATTATACGGAATTGTATAGTTATCCTCATAATGTAGAAGCAAGTAATATACCGATTTTAGTTACTTATCTGTCAAAAATATACAGCTTACCTGAAACGGATGCTGCAGATTTTAAATATACATGGCTCAGGTCACAGAACTTTACTGATATCAAAGAAGGGGATATTTTCGGCATCATGGAAGTTACATCTGCTAAAAACGATACTATTGAACTCAGAAATAAAGAACCGATTGAATTGACTTCGGGAAATACCATCCGCCTGATGGGGAATATCGGCATTCAGGTCAATAGCTCTAAAACAGGTTTGTTATTTTATCCATTTAAGGGAGAAATTTAAATGTCTGATGTACTTAAAAAAATTGCGCTACCCTTGGTGGTGTTAGGATTTATCGCTTCGTATCAGGATTTGTAGAGGTTTGTCACAGAAAATATTTAAGGTCTGTCGTAATTTAGAATAACAGGTGGAATATTGATAGGTTTTGTTGGAATTGGAATCGGAGCAGTTTTAATCATTGCCGCCGCATTATTGTTTGTCTTCTGGCTCTGGATGCTGATAGATTGCCTGAAAAGACTTGATGATAAGTTCGCGACCGGTGGGAATAATGCCAAGCTCATATGGGTTCTGGTGATAATTTTTACAGGGCTTATCGGGGCGCTGATTTATTATTTCCTCATTAAGAGGCAGGATTAATGATAAAATAAGGATGCTTATGACAATCCTTGTATTCATTAGTTGGAGGTAATAGTGATGCCACATAACAGAATTAGCAAAGGGGCAGGAATATTATTTTGGATGCTACTATCACTATCAGTTCTATATGTTTTTATTAAAGACAATCGAAAATATGCCGAATTTGTCGAGTTTATTGGACTTAGCATAGGAGCTATATTTGTTATTTTATTTTTCATTGGTTTCATAGCCATTATATTAACATTGTTTAGACCTTTAGACCATCTAAAAAATAAACTAAAGATTGCAGAGGAGAAAAAATGATAGGAACAAACGAGATACTCTCGATTCTATTTGTTCCAGTGTTTATTTTTGTAATAGTATTCTGGCTCTGGATGCTGATAGATTGTCTGAAGAGGCCAGATGGAAAATTTGCAGTTGGAGGCCAGAATGCAAAGTTAATCTGGGTTCTGATAATTTTGATTATGCCTTTTATTGTTGCAAATATTGGGCTTTTAGTGCCTGATGTAATCACCCATATGTTTCGCTTGCTATTTGCTCAGGTTATAGGCGCGTTGATTTACTATTTCCTTGTTAAAAGAAAGGAGTAATTATTAATGATAATCGGAACTGCTGAGATACTTTTAGGCGTATTTATTATAGTCATCGCCTATGCCGCCTATACCACGATAAAACAACTCCGCACCCTCGAACGCACCCAGGCGCGGCGCATCATCGACCTCATGGTAATAGGCGCAATTCTTTACCTGCTGGATTTCCTCTTGCCGCAGGAGCGCGGCGGGCAGACGATAATCTTGAGAACTGCGGGCATTTTGATTTTCTTATATGGATATGGATTCTGCTGCTTGAGAAGTACCGTGAAGGCAAAAGAGAGGCAAAATCATGACAACACCGCTCTGGCGCAACCCCAAGCTCTACGGTTTACTGGGTCTCATCCTGGTAGCAGGTCCCACACTTTTCTTCTTTTTTGCAGGAATGCCCGGAACACAGGTTAGTGAAACAGAATATGCCGGCGGCAACAGGACAACTGTTACGGCAACAGTGTGGATAGAAGCATATAACCCTTTTCCCCTGGTCTTTGTCATTGGAGCTGCAGTAGCTGCATGGGGATGCTACCGGGGCACGCGCATGGCATGGGCTGGAAGCCTTTTCGTCCTTGCCTTCTCGATACTTGCAATGTTCAGCATTGGATTACTCATTTTCCCGGGCGCTGTGCTGTTTTTGATAGGTGCTGCATTCAGGACTATCAACAAGAACATATAAATAAAATGAGTTTTTGATTTTCCTGGCAAGTCATTCCAGTCAATGGTCTTTAGAGGATTAAACCAATATCTTTTTTATGCCAGACTCCACTATGAGCGAGAGAAAACCATGCCATTTAAAATCTTAAAAAAACAGGAGCTTGTTCCCACTATCCACCTGATGGACATAGCCGCGCCGCGCATTGCAAAAAAGGCGCAGCCGGGGCAGTTCGTCATACTAAGGATTAATGAAACCGGAGAAAGAATACCTCTAACTATTGCGGATTTTGACAGGAAAAAAGGAACTATAACCATGATTTTCCAGGCAGTGGGGAAAACAACAACGCAATTGTCTTCCCTGAAAGCCGGTGACGAACTCCTGGATTTCACAGGACCGCTCGGGAATCCTGCGCATATCGAAAATTTGGGAACTGTAATCCTCGTCGGCGGCGGTGTGGGTGTCGCGCCGGTTTTTCCGCAGGCGCGGGCTTTTAAAGAATCGGGGAACAAAGTTATCTCGATTATCGGGTCGCGCAGCGCAAATCTTCTGCTCTGGGAAGACAGGATGAGGGAAGTTAGCGATGAGCTGTATATCACCACCGATGACGGTACAAAAGGCCATCATGGCTTTGTGACCGATATTGTGAAAAAACTCCTTGAAAATGGCACGAAAGTTGACAGGGTTGTTGCCATCGGCCCGCCTGTCATGATGCGGGCTGTTGCCGGCGTGACAAGACCTTTCAATGTAAAAACAATAGTGAGCCTGAATTCCATCATGGTGGACGGGACGGGCATGTGCGGTGCCTGCCGCGTGCTTGTAGGCAATGAGACAAAGTTCGCCTGTGTGGACGGACCTGAATTTGATGCACATCTTGTGGATTTCACCCTTCTGATGAACCGGCTTGCCATGTACCAGCCCGAAGAGAAGCAGGCATTTGAAAAGTATAAATGCGAACGTGAGGGATGCACATGTTTGATGAACCCGCCAAAAAAGGTGGATTAATTATGGGTTCATCAAAGTTAGAGCGCCAGAAAATGCCCGAGCAGGAGCCGAAGATTCGACGCGCCAATTTCAGTGAGGTTGCGCTTGGTTTCACAGCAGAGCAGGCTACGGAGGAAGCAAAACGGTGCCTCCAGTGCAAGAAGCCCAAATGCATGGAAGGCTGCCCGGTTGAAGTGAAAATTCCCTCTTTTTTAAAATACGTGGCAGATGGCGATTTTGAGAGCGCCATAAAAGAAATAAAAGCAGATAATGCTCTCCCTGCCGTGTGCGGCCGCGTGTGCCCGCAGGAAACCCAGTGCGAGCAGGCATGTATATTGGGCAAAAAAGGAGCGTCAGTCTCGATAGGCAGGCTTGAGCGCTTTGTGGCTGATTTGGAACGAAATAAAGGCGTAGAGGTTCCTTCCATGCCAGAACCTACTGGAAAAAAGGTTGCAGTGGTAGGCTCAGGACCTGCGGGGCTTACAGCAGCGGCAGACCTTGCAAAAATTGGTCATTCGGTCACGATTTTTGAGGCGCTTCATGAAGCCGGGGGCGTTCTAACCTACGGCATCCCGGAATTCAGGCTTCCCAAAGAGATTGTGAAAGCTGAAGTTGAATACGTAAAGAAACTTGGCGTAACGATTCTTCTTGATTCCGTGATAGGCAAGATTGATACAGTGGATGACCTCCTTGGCGAATTCGATGCAGTTTTTCTCGGCACTGGCGCTGGGCTGCCGATGTTCCTGAATATTGATGGCGAGAACTTAAACGGCGTGTATTCCGCGAACGAGTTCCTGACCCGTGTGAATCTCATGAAATCCTATAAATTTCCTGAGTATGATACGCCCGTAAAGAAGGGAAAACGCGTGGTTGTAGTGGGCGGCGGGAATGTTGCCATGGACTCGGCAAGATGCGCCCTCAGGCTTGGCGCTGATGAGGTCACAATTGTTTACAGGCGCGGTGAGGAAGAAATGCCGGCGCGGGCTGAGGAAATTGAACATGTCAAAGTGGGGCTCAGAATGGATTCTACCAGGTACAACAGATCCTTTTGGGATTGGCATTCATCTATGGCTATCCTGTCCCAGTAGGGGCCACGGTTCTTCTCCCGCTCATCCTTAGTGGTATTCCCACCGAACTGCATCACCCCGCCGCTCTCTGTGATGATGCGGCCTTCTATGCGTGAATGCGTGGCCATCCGCCCGCGGGCTTCCTCCAACGCCGCTTCGTAGCGCGCCAGCGCGACCGTGTAAGCGGCCTCAACTGTGTCCACCTCCGACTGTGAAGCGATGCCGGAGCTGGACAGGCTCTTGACCCGGTTTTGGTTCTTACCGGCCTCCT
>JAPZAO010000136.1 GCA_027460615.1 Candidatus Methanoperedens sp. | reverse complement strand
ATATAATAAAAAAAGATGAAAATAATTACAGTATAGGCTAAAGAATATAAAAAAACAAAAAATAAATAGAATAGAGGTACAAATATGTTCGAAGGATGGAAAAGAACTGACAAGGGAATTTTTGAAGAATTCGAGAAGCAAATTGAAGAAATGAACGAGCTTATGGAGAAAATGATGCATGAAACCGGAAGAGAACCACTGGTTTACGGATACAGCATGCATATCGGGCCTGACGGTATCCCGCATGTGGAGCATTTCGGGAACGTGAGGCAGGACGGTTTAGAGCAAATAGCCGGATTTCCCGGTCCAAAGGATCAGGATGTCAGGGAGCCGTTCGCCAGTTCCATAATTGACGAGAAAAATAAAGAACTGCGCATAACCGTGGAAATGCCTGGAGTCCGGAAAGAAGATATCGAACTCAATGCAACAGAGAACCAGCTGGTCATTAAAGCGGACAGCAATGGCAGGAAATACTTTAAGACCATAACCAATCCCTCACCTGTCGTTCCCGACAGCGCGGGTGCGAAATACAACAACGGAGTCCTTGAAATTACTCTCAAGCTCAAAGGCCGAAGGAAACCTGAAGGGAAAACTGTCAAAATCGAGTAAGTATAACAGGAGTTATAAAAGGAGTTAATAAGAGAATTATGGATAAAAAAGATAAAGGTGTGACTTTAAAGGTCATCGAGGCAAAATCATACGACGCAGGACGCGGTATTGCGCGATTGGACCCTGAGGCCGCCTATGAGCTCGGGCTTCAAACCGGCGATGTCATAGGTATTGAAGGCACAAAAAGAACGGCTGCAATAATATGGCCGGGTTATCCTGAGGACAGCACCAGCGGTCTCATACGCATTGACGGGACTGTAAGACGAAATGCCGGCGTCAGCATCGATGACAGGGTGCATGTGCGTAAGATTCATACGGCGCCAGCTGAAAAAATCCTGTTTTCACCGACGCAGCCGCTGAAAATCCAGGGCGGTGAGGCATATCTTGCCCACAACCTTGAAGGACGGGTAATCACCCGCGGGGATGTAGTTGAATTGAATATCATGGGACGCCGCGTTGACCTTGTGGTCATCTCCATAAAACCCGTGGCTGACTCTGTGATAATCGGCTCGGGTACGGCTATAGAGATAAGCGATAAGCCAGCAAAAGAAATGCCAACGATTCCGAGGGTTTCGTATGAAGATATCGGCGGGCTTGGAGATGAAGTAAGGAAAGTACGCGAGATGATTGAACTTCCTCTTCGGCATCCTGAACTCTTTGAACGCCTCGGGGTTGAAGCCCCGAAGGGTGTACTGCTTCACGGGCCGCCGGGTACAGGGAAGACCCTCCTGGCAAAAGCCCTCGCATCAGAAACAAATGCGAATTTCCTCACTCTCAGCGGGCCTGAGATCATGAGCAAATTCTATGGCGAATCTGAAGAGAAACTCAGGGAGATATTCCAGCAGGCTGAGGATAATGCACCAAGCATCATACTGATAGACGAGATAGACAGCATCGCCCCGAAAAGAGAGGAAGTCACAGGCGAAGTGGAGCGGCGCGTGGTTGCCCAGCTCCTGGCTGTGATGGACGGTCTTAAGGCCCGCGGCAAAGTCGTGGTCATAGGCGCCACGAACAGGCCGAATGCCATTGACCCGGCGCTTCGACGCCCGGGAAGGTTTGACCGTGAAATCGAAATCGGCGTCCCTGACAGGAAAGCGCGTTTTGAGATTCTGCAAATCCATACCAGGGGAATGCCGCTGGCTGACGATGTGAAACTTGAAAAATTTGCCGACATTTCTCACGGCTTTGTGGGCGCAGACCTTGCGGCCCTCGCCAGGGAGGCAGCCATGAGTTCCATAAGGCGTGTGCTGCCTGAACTTGACCTTGAGGTACAGAGCATCCCGGCAGATATCCTGAACAAGATGACAGTGACAGCAGCGGACTTCGGTAATGCCCTGCGTGAAGTTACGCCGTCTGCGCTTCGCGAAGTGTTCATCGAGACGCCGAATGTCCACTGGAGCGACATAGGCGGGCTTCTTGATGCAAAACAGGAATTAAAAGAAGCGGTTGAATGGCCTATGAAATATCCCATGCTGTTTAAAGAGGCTGGTGCAAAACCGCCGAAGGGAATCCTGCTTTACGGCCCGCCCGGAACAGGCAAGACCATGCTTGCAAAAGCTGTCGCTACCGAGAGCGAGGCGAATTTCATAAGCGTAAAAGGTCCTGAATTCCTGAGCAAATGGGTTGGCGAAAGCGAAAAGGCGGTCCGCGAAACCTTCAGGAAGGCAAAACAGGCATCGCCGTGCATCATCTTCTTTGATGAGATTGATTCGATAACACCTGTGCGCGGGACTGGTTCGGATTCCCATGTCACGGAGAGGGTTATCAGCCAGTTGCTTTCGGAAATCGACGGGCTTGAAGAGCTGCACAACATTACAGTAATTGCAGCGACGAACAGGCCTGATATCATAGACCCGGCGCTTTTAAGACCGGGAAGGATTGACCGGCTTATCTACGTCACGCCGCCTGACAGGGACGCAAGGCTTGAGATATTCAAAGTCCACTCCGGAAAGACCCCGCTTGACAGCGATGTTGACCTTGATACGCTTGCTGATGACACGGAAGGTTTCACAGGGGCGGACATCGCATCTGTGTGCAATGAAGCCACGATACTTGCCATCAGGGAGTATGTGGCCTCGGGTAAGCCTACGGAGGATGAAAACTCTGTCAAGGGACTGAAAGTGGGCTACCATAATTTCAGGGACGCCATGGTTAAAGTAAAACCGTATTCAAAGAAGGAACTGGAGAAATATACGAAGATTTCAGAGAACTTCATATACCAGTAAATGCGGGCACCGGGAGAGAATGTTTAAAAAACTCCCGGTTATTTTTTTATTTCAATACTCCTTTTTTTACATAATACAGAAATCACAATTTTTTCAACGTATAGGAAAATATAGACACACATCACTATCTAGTGACTGAATTTTATTCAAGATATATGATGTTCTTGATATCCAACGCAATGATAAGCTTTATGTGTTCATAATATATACTGTATATCAGCATACATATCAGCACATATATCATTATACATATTATGGTATATGTGTTTGCTGTGTATAGCGATAATGGAGGAAAATATGGCAAGAAAAATCAGGAAGCAGAAACAATTAAGGTGCGGGGTTCTGGTATCTTATGACCCTTTGAACGATGGATATGACCTGGAGAATGGGTGGTTAGACACGCTACTAGACCAAGGTGAAGTATCCTTTAGTACTTGGAATATCACGGATGCATGGGAAGGGCTCCCAGTATTTATTTATAAAAAGAACGTTGGAATTGTTGCCTGTGCTCAAATCGTGCAACCCATGAGTCAGGATGAGTACGGGATTATGGGCGCTATCGACAAGGAAAAATATCCGTTTGAAATTATTCCACCGATCAGTCTCAAAAAACTTCGAGACGCAGACATCATTTCTAAAAATCCACCAGTCATGTTTCAATACTTGACTGAGGAGCAATGTATAGCATTAGAAGATTGGCTTGAATAGATCCTATCTTTTTTTTTCAATAATCTTTTATTGTAGCGTGTATAGCTTACGATATTATGGAACTTGAAGATATCATCGAAAAAATCGGAAACGTCAGCAAAGCCGAAATAAAACGAGTTGCACCCAGGGATTGCAGTGAAATCAAAAATATCATTTTTAATTCAAACCCCGGCGATACATATCGAAAAATAGTGCTTGGTTACCTGACCTCCATTTGCGCAGAGTGCATGTACCCTGAGACCCTTCAAATCCCGAAGGATGATCTTGATTATATAGGATTTGAGCTTGATGTAGGAAATATCGAAGTCGGAAGGGCGGGAAACATGCTCGGAACGTGCATGAGAAACGGAAAAGTCACTGCCCGAAAGGCAGGGGATGATGTAGGAAAATCCATGGCAGGGGGCGATATTTTCGTAGATGAGATCAAGAGCATAGGCGATACCATAGGCGGGAGAATAACAACAAAAAAGGTTGATAAAATCGCAAAAGTACAGGGTGCGCAGATTTTCATAAATGGCGTGATGTTTAAACGTAGTTTGCTGCATCGGTTATTTGGGAAATGACCTGTTAAACAGGGGAACTTCAGGGCTTGCCATCATTATTATCTATCTTATTATTATCATGATTATTAAAATTTTAATAGATAAATTTAAATAAGATAATAACAAATACTATAATTGGTAAAATTTGAGAGCAAATAAATAAATTAAAGGTTTGATATGGTGTGGGCTCTCATTCCGACATAAAATCGAAAATATATCAGGAGGCACTCGCTATGGGAATATGGGCATGGGTTCAACCTGTTGACAGGATATGGAAAGTTGTAACAGATGCTGAAAAAGGGATGCTGAGCGTATATGATGAAAAAAGCCAGTTAATCCAGGAAAGAAATGGACTTACCAGAGAGGAAGTTAGTTTTATTGAACAAAATTTCCTTGGGGTAGTGGCGACCTGCCTTACAAGCGAAGAAACAGCCGCTCCTCTGGTCGTGGATATTGTAAAACCTGAACCGGAATTCAATTATATGTATGCATGAGATTGCATCAAACAGTAATCAATCCCTAGTAAACTAACAATTCCTCCATTGCATTTTTATCCCGCCCCATTGGTATATCCAGCTTTGCATGCACAAGCCACTGCAATCCGGCCCCTTCTCCTTCTATCGTGGGGGGCGCATTTTCCGGTATTTTGAATTCAAAATCCTTTTCCATAAAATCATATACTTTCTCACCTGATAGTTCGATTTCATCACTATGGATATTGATTTCTTCTTTCTTCGCCCGATGGGATTTTCCGCTTCCGCAGCTTACATCAACCCATTCTTCTCCTCTCAATGAAACCAGAAACCGCCTTGCTTTGACAGGTTTTTCAAGAACAAGCTTTACCCTGCCTTTAACAGTTTCACCCGGAATAAAGGAATTTTTCATCAAGCTGATACCAAGGGTTCCGCCGGGCTCAAAAATATTCACCGTTTTACCTCCACGTATTTCTCTGCATGAATATCGAATGACAAAGGTATATCGATTTTAACATTTAACTTCCAGGTGCTTTCGATTTGTTCCCCTTTGTATGACGGCGGGGCTTCTTTGGGAATACTGAATTTAAACGGAATCGCTGCATTTAGAAGGCTTCCGCCCTTCTCCAGGTTTGGTTGTGATGTTGAAACCATATTCCAGCCTGAAAAATTTTTCGTGCAGGGGTTGGGGTAAGTGATTGTATTGTCAAATGAAATTATGACATCACGGAATTTTACATCTTTGTCAAGAGCTATTATTACGGTCCCTTCCAGAACCCCGCCTTTCTTTATTTTTTCAGGAGCTTTAACCTCAATTGCCATTATACCACCATCTTTAACAGGAATGATGGGTCAGATTGCTTAAAAATGTTATCATAGTTTTTTCTATATGCGCCGTTTTCTATTAGCATATCTCGGCTGTGGGACAAAACTAGATTATAGCTCATTCTACGACATTTTTAGTAATTATCACGTAGACCCGCCTTCCAATATATTTTTTCGGAACATCTGCTTTTGCTGAAGTTCCAAATTACCTTGAACCTTTGATAAATGAGGCCACGAATATCAAGATTCATCGAGGTGGTGGAAGACCGCCATCTCTTGAATTAAAACAAAGTGTCATCATTCTCTTATTGAAAGAACTAATAGGGGAAAGCAACAGAAAAATGGCTTCAATGCTTGCTTTATTTTCTCTCCTTTCAGGAATTGATGTCAACTATAAAAAAGTAGAGCGGTTATATTCGAATTATGATGTATCAATGGCTATTTACAACCTTCACATGCTGATTTTGAAGAAAAAAAGGATCAAGAATATTGATGTATGCGGAGACGGGACAGGTTATTCATTAACGATAAAAAAGCATTATGCCTCTGAAACTCAGTTACGAAAGGATAAAGCAAAAGAATATTCCGGGACAAAGGCTTTCGTTTACTCTTTTAAGTTGATGGATATTGAGTCCAAAATGTATGTAGCATTTGGAATGAGCTTGAAGAGTGAAAAGGAAGCTTTTGATAAAGCGATGGAAATGCTAAAACATATTGACCTAGAAATCGATAGCGTGAGGCTTGATAAATATTATAGCTTACCATCGTATGTGGATAGATTCGGGAAAGCAAAGGTCTATGTCATTCCGAGAAAAAATGCAACATTGAGAGGTTCCTGGAAATGGAAGGATACGATGAAGGAGTTTGTAAATAATACAATTCCATACCTTGAACAATATTATTTGAGAAATAATTCTGAATCTGGTTTTTCGGCGGATAAGAGAGGGTTTGGATGGACAGTAGGACAAAAAAGGAATGATAGGATTAGTACTGCTTTAACATGCACTGGTGTCTGGCATAATTTGTTGAACTTGTACCCTACTTAATTCTGTCCCACAGCCGCATATCTCCAAAAGATTAAATAATTCCACGCTATCAATAGGGATTCATGGCACAAACAATCTCGGAAAAGATTTTCAGCAAAGCATGCGGCAAAAAAGTAAAAGCGGGAGATTTCGTCCTAGCGAATATAGATTGCGCCATGACCCATGATATCACGGGTCCGCTTGCAGTCGAAGGGTTCCGTGAAATAGTAAAAGGCAAGAAAAGACAGAAAGTATGGGACCCGAGTAAAATTGTCATTCTTTTTGACCACCAGGTGCCTGCAGACTCGTTAAATGCAGCGGCCAACCATATTTTCCTGCGCCAGTTCGCAAACGAGCAGGGCATTCTGAATTACGATGTTTTTGAAGGTGTGTGCCACCAGGTGATGCCTGAAAAAGGTCACGTAAGACCGGGCGACCTCATCGTCGGCTCCGACTCCCACACATGCGCATACGGCGCGCTCGGCGCTTTCTCGACAGGCATAGGCAGCACGGATATGGCTTTTGTTTTTGCCACAGGAAAACTGTGGTTCAGGGTGCCTGAAACCATGAAGTTTGAAGTTGAAGGAAAGCTGCCAAGATGCGTTTATCCCAAGGATGTCATCCTCCACCTCATAGGCGATGTAGGAGTGGAAGGGGCAAGATACAGGACAGCGGAATTCTGCGGCTCCACAGTCAGGAACATGGATATCTCAGGAAGGATGAGCATGTGCAACATGGCTATCGAGATGGGCGGAAAAGCCGGTATCGTAGAGGCTGATAAAACAACTGAGAAATACCTGAAAGAAAGGATACCAGGTTTCAAACTTGACCCCAAGTGGAAGAGCGATGAAGATGCAGAGTTCGCCGGGATTAAACAATACGATGTAAGCGATCTTCCGCCGCAGGTAGCGTGCCCGCATAATGTTGATAATGTGAAATCTGTTGAAGAGGTGGAAGGAATAAAAATAGACCAGGTGTTCGTGGGCTCATGCACCAACGGGCGGTTTGAGGATATTGAAATCGTGGCAAAAATCATGAATGGCGAAAAAGTGGCAAAAGGTGTGCGTCTCCTGGTAATACCTGCATCGCATACTGAATATATGAAAGTCCTTCGCGCAGGATACGTCGAGCAGTTCATGGAAGCCGGGGCAATCGTGGAATCACCATGCTGCGGGCCGTGCATGGGCGGCTCCTTCGGACTCCTCGGCAAAGGCGAAGTCGGGCTCTCCACGTCAAACCGCAATTTCAAGGGCAGGCAGGGAAGCCCCGATGCTTTCGTGTACCTGTCATCGCCGGCAACTGCGGCTGCAAGCGCGCTGTACGGCGAAATTAAAGACCCGAGAAAAGTTTAAGATGACAACTCAAGGCGCACACAAGGTCATGGAATGCCTGGGAGTAAAACGCGGGGAAAGCGTTCTTATCGTGGTGGACACTTCCACTCCAATGTCCATCGGTGAGAGTTTATTCGAAGCTGCCAAAAACCTTGGATGCGAGGCAATGATTGTGACCATGCTTCCAAGAACGCGCCACGGGGAAGAACTTCCGCAAGCGATAGCCGAAGCCATGAAAAATGCAGATGTAGTTATCGCCCCGACCACTTATTCCCTCACCCATACCCAAGCAAGAATAAATGCCTGCAAAAAAGGTGTGCGAATTGCTTCCATGCCTGGAATCACAGAGAAGATGATGAATTCAGGCGGGATGACCGCTGATTATAATAAGGTCAATGAAATCGCTATTGATTTGAACAGGCGGCTTGAGAAGGTGAAAAATATAAGGGTTGTTACGGATTCAGGCACGGATATTACATTTGACTTTGAAGGATGTAAATGGATGACGGATACCGGGCTCTGCCGTGAAAAAGGATGCAGCACGAATCTTCCTGCAGGCGAGCTGTATATTGCGCCAAAGGATGCAAACGGCGTTTTTGTAGTGGACGGGTCCATGAGCGGGCTTGGGCTTCTTGATTCAACCCTTGAATTCACGGTCAGGAACAGGTATGTGACTGATATCAAGGGTAAACACGCTGAGAAGCTGAAAGCCATTCTTGACAGGGTGGGAGAAAAAGCGCGCAACATCGCAGAATTCGGCATAGGAATCAACCCGGAAGCGCGGCTTATCGGGAATGTCCTTGAGGATGAGAAAGTCGGGGGCACGGTGCATATCGCCCTGGGGGACAACAGCACTTTTGGCGGGAATGTGATGGCCGGGATTCATCTTGACGGGATTATCACAAAACCTCTGCTTTTTGCGGACAACGAAAGATTTATATTAAGTTATAGCGATTAATATATTATGGAAGAAGTAGACCAGTCTGCAGTATTCTTCAGGTGCAACGTATGCGATTTTGAATTCGAAGCAGACCCGAATTTTATCCCGATACCGTGCCCGCAGTGCGGGAGCGAGGATACGGCGAGGGTTTGAAAGGGATTTATGGGTGTTTCACAGTAACCCTTGAGGCTGCTATTACTTGATTTGTAATGGTGTCTATTACTGTCACTGAAACTATGTAGCCATCATCTAACTTCCATTTACTATCGACATTGTTGTGCCAGCCATATAACTCAAAATCTCTTCCATCAGACCCATAAAGTGTTACGGTTTCACCCGCGTCCCATGAAGTACCCTCTACAATTTCGTTATCACATTCAGAGATACAATTTTCTCCAGCTAAATCTCTGTAAGTAACTCGCATGTCCCGAGCCGATGTCAGATCTGGATCGCTTCCAGTTGAGTATTCATACCCTCTCCCTGTGATGATAATTTTAGTGTCATTTTCATTTAAGGCATCCCCACCTTTATGTTTTAGCATTATACTATTTTTATATAGCGCAGTAGTGCCTATATCTCCCTTCGCCTCCACCACCACAATCCTTGCCTGCGGCGCGCTCTCAGGAATCGAGAACGCAAATACAGACACAGCCACGGCTGAAACCATAATCACGGTCATTCCCACCATCAGAATCACGCCGATAACAGGCGAAACCGCATACTCATCCACCCTGAAATTCCTCATGGGGTGCGCAAGGTGGTTTTTAAATAAATAACTCTTTCGATTTTATTTCGGTGAAGCAGAAGAAAACATTAAAAAGCCTGATATTAAGGGTAATTCAACTTTGCCTTCCTCAATGGAAATATCGGTAAAATAAAAACAAAGTATTATTAACCTGAACAATAATATTAAAATGGGTTATTAAGGGATGATGGAATCCCATATATGTGGAGGAGTGAAAATGAATATTGGGGGTAATGAGAACAAAAAGTCATTATATAATTATATAGCAATTTTAATAATAATTACTATAATTAACTCACTTTTGTCACGTTATGCAGTAATTACCTGGCAGATCGCCCCGGGAGTTTCCGGATTATACTTTGCAGTTGCTTTTATGATCGCCTTTACTCTATGGTTCGGGATGTGGGGTGCAATTGCAGCATATATTGGATGTTTTATAGGAGCCGGGATGAGCACAGGTCTGCAGCCCGGCGTCAATGCCTATTGGTCATTAGCGGATTTCTGGCAGGTTTTGATACCATTGATAGCTTTCAGGATATCAGGCGCAGATGCAGGTCTTAAAACAAAAAGGGATTTTTTAATATTCCTGGTTTTTGGCGTGGTGTTAAATAACCTGGCTGGGGCTGGTTGGGGTGCAAGTACGCTTGCCCTTGGCGGGATTATTTCATGGAATAATGCGCCGGATATATTCGTCGGCTGGCTTATCCCCAATATAATAGTAACGATTGTGATTACCCCGTTGCTGCTGCGATACATTACGCCCCACATTAAAAAATCGGGATTATATGTTAGAAATTATTGGATTTAAACAAAAGGAGGTGATGAGAAATGGCATTTATATGGGATCCGATTACCGCGGTAAATCTGGGGCTCAGCGTCATAATACTGGTCTTAGGCTGTTGGGGCTATAAAAAGAGCAACGATAAAGTGTCTCTTTATGTCGGTATAGCCTTCGGGCTCTTTGGCGTCTCGCATCTTGCAACGCTTCTCGGACTGGCACAAAGTTTAGTAAGTGTGTTAATAATAATCAGGACGCTTGCCTATCTGATAGTTATATTTGCTGTGTATAAAATAGCATTTAAGGGTTAGATAGGGACAACGATAATAAACCAAAGGAGGTGATAAGAAATGGCAATTATATGGGACCCCGTCAATGCATTAGGTTTGACATTCAATATCATAATAATAGTCGTGGGCTGTTGGAGTTATAAGAAAAGCGGAGATAAGGTGCCTTTGTATGTCAGTATAGCCTTCGTGTTATTTGGTATCTCGTATATTATAACACTTCTCAGTCTTAGAAGAACACTGGAAAGTGTTCTCATAATCAGAACGCTTGGCTATCTGATACTCACATTTGCCGTGTACAAATTGGCATTTAAGCGGTAAACATACTCTGGCAAATATCGAAGAGCGTTAGATATGGATGTCTACATTGAAGCAGCTATTGAAGAAGCGAAAAAGGGATTAAATGAGGGCGGAATTCCAATCGGTTCTATCCTTGTGAAGGATGGGAAGATTGTCGGCAGAGGACATAACAGGCGTGTGCAGGATAATGATCCGATAATGCATGCGGAAATTGATTGCCTCCGTAATGCCGGAAGAATTGGCAGATACGGCGGGACTGTTCTTTATTCCACATTGATGCCCTGTTATCTTTGCGCCGGGGCGGTTGTCCAGTTCGGGATTGGGGAGGTGATTGTCGGGGAGTCCGAGACTTTTGCAGGCGCGAGGGAGTTTATGGAGTCGCATGGCGTTGTGGTGGTTGATCTGGATATTGGTGAGTGCAAGAAATTGATGAGGGAGTTTATACGGAAATATCCGCAGGTGTGGGATGAGGATATCGGAAAACTTTGAGCGCTGTTAACCTGCGTTTTCACAAAGCTATTTTTTCTCCACCTGCACAACCTTCGCGCCGCGGTTCATAGCAATTTTTCCTGTCCTCACCATCTCTTTTATCCCGAAATGGCGCAGCAACTGCTCCATGGCATTTATCTTTCCCTCGTCGCCCGTGACCTCGATCACGAGCGATTTTATGCCGACATCAACTATTTTTGCCCTGAACACGTCCACTATCTGCATCACTTCCGCGCGTGTGGTGGAATCCACGCCGACTTTTATTAGCGCAAGCTCCCTGCTTACAGATTCATCCGGCGGGATATCACTGACCCTGATTACATCGATAAGCTTGTTAAGCTGCTTTTCCACCTGTTCAAGGACATGGTCATCACCGCTGACAACGATAGTTATGCGCGAAGTGTCGGCATTCTCGGTCACCCCGACAGCCAGGCTTTCGATGTTAAATCCGCGCCTTGAGAATAAACCTGCAACCCTTGTCAGGACGCCCGGCTTGTTTTCAACAAGTATGGCAAGTGTATGTTTCATTTAATTTCACTCCAGATCCAGTATTTCATTGATAGCAGCGCCGGCAGGAACCATCGGGGAGACATTCTCTTCCTTCTCTACCACAAAATCAATTACCGTCGGGCGCCCGGATTTCACGGCTTCCTCTATAACATCCTTTACATCGTTCTTCTTTGTGGTGCGAAGCCCCAGCGCGCCGTAAGCTTCGGCCAGTTTCACGAAATCAACGCTGCATTCAAGACACGTCTGTGAATACCGCCTGTTAAAGAACAATTCCTGCCACTGCCTCACCATGCCGAGGAATCCGTTGTTCAATATCGCCACGATTACAGGAATATCGTTCTGGACAACCGTAGCCAGTTCCTGTGAATTCATCTGGAACGAGCCGTCTCCTGCAATGTCTATGACCGTGGATTCCGGTTTTCCTACTTTTGCTCCCATTGCAGCAGGGAATCCGTAGCCCATGGTGCCAAGTCCGCCGCTTGAGATGAACGTGCGCGGGTTCCTGAAATTGAAGAACTGCGCTGCCCACATCTGGTTCTGCCCGACTTCAGTGACTACGATCGCATCAGGGCATATCTCGCTTATCTGTTCAACTACGAATTGCGGGCGCAGGAGTTTGTCCTTCTT
>JAPZAO010000135.1 GCA_027460615.1 Candidatus Methanoperedens sp. | reverse complement strand
GGCCTTGGGCTCGGGGATGAACAGCTTCGTCTATGCGCTGGCGGTGAGCGGGACCAATCTCTACGCCGGGGGAATCTTTACCACGGCGGGCGGGGCCCCGGCCACCAACATCGCCAAGTGGGACGGCAGCGCCTGGTCGGCCTTGGGCTCGGGGATGGATGGCAGCGTCCCAGGTATGACTCATCTGAAAATTGGAAAAATGAAGCTTGATGGGAATCTCGTTCTTGCCCCGATGTCTGATGTCACGAACCTGCCTTTCAGGCTGCTCTGCAAAAAATACGGGGCATCGCTTGTGTATTCGGAGATGGTCTGTTCAGGCGGGATTGTCAGGCGAAATGCCGAAAGCATGGATAGATGTCTTACATCTGAAGATGAGAGACCTTTTGGAATCCAGTTACTTGGTTCTGATGCCGCTGACCTTGTCAATTCTGCGCATATCCTGCAGGAAAGATATAATCCTGACCTTTTCGATATAAACCTTGGCTGCCCGGCTCAGAGCGTTGTCAAAAACGGGTTCGGGTCTGCGCTCCTGAAAAATCCTGAAAACATCGGGGAAATAATAGGACAACTTTCTTCTACCTTTGATGCGCCGCTCACTGCAAAAATAAGAATAATGAATAGTTTTGATGAGACCTTAAAAATCGCAAGGACTATCGAAAAATCCGGCGCGGCAGCGCTTACAGTTCATGGAAGGACACAGAAACAGGGCTATTCCGGAAAATCCAACCTTGAATTCATTAAAGGTATCAAGAAAGAACTTTCGATTCCTGTGATTGCAAACGGCGATATTTACGATGAGAAATCCGCCCGGGATGTACTTGAATATACACAATGCGACGGGCTTATGATAGGAAGGGCTGCAATCGGGAACCCGTATATATTCAGGAGACTTTCACATTACCTTTCCACCAGAGAATTATTGCCTCCCCAGGAAATAGCTGATAGGCTCCGGGATTTTTATGAGTACACGGCATTGTGCAGTAAATATGAGATGCTCTCTTTAAATGACCTGAAGCTTAATGCGCAATATTTCACAAAGGGCATGGATAACATAAAATCGGTGCGTATAGAGATTAATAAAGCAAATGATGTTGATTCTGTGATGGGGATAATCGGGGGATTGGGATGAGTTCGGATTTGGATTATGGTATCGACATCTTATGTAGAGCGGGTCGGCCATCTGAGCGCGCTCACCGCAAAGGGCGCGAAGGACATAAAGTCAGCGGCATTTTTTAAAAAACAACGAACTCGTACGAACTCGGGCGGCGCAGACAATTGAACTCAATGCCCCGCCTCATGCGCAGCCGCATACCTCTCCGTGATCAGCGCGCGCCTGAGCCTGAACAGCACCTTCTGCTTATCAAAACCATACTGCTCCCCAAGCTTTTTGATAAGCCTCTTCTTTGATGCGCCTTTTAAGCTCATCTCTGTCATAATGCCGTCCACAAACTCCTTGTTCGGGTCGGCTTCTTTCTTCGCTTCGGCTGCTTCAGGTTTACCTTCGGACTTGACCTCTGTTTTAACCTCAGCTTTTGGCGCCTCCGGCTTTACTTTGGCTATATCTTTAACCGCTTCGGTTTTTCGAACCTCTGACGGTGCTTTAACTGCTACCGCATTTTTTACTTCAGGTTTCACTAGCCCGAGTAATGTTGCCTTAGTCGCTTCTTTAGCTGCTTTTTCTTCCACCATGCCTATCACCTCGATACCTCAACAGGCGTTATAGTTCCTTTTTCTATCCCAAACTTCCTGCCTGCAAGCAGCACATTATCCTGCACGGCTGCAACCCTGAACCTCTTCTCAAGCGAACTGCCGTTAGACTTTATTTTTATATATCCGCCTTTTAGAAGTTTAAGTGCCCTCACCATGTTCAGGTTAACTTCCACGAAATCATTGTCATCTGCTAAATTGAACCACATGAAGGGACTATACACATCGATGAGCGCCGGTTTTGCATCCATCGGCTTTGCCTGCGCCTGTATCGCGCCGTAAGCAGGTCTATCATATTTCGGGATTGTGAATTCATCGACTGCGCTTATCCCGAGCGCCTTCTTTACTGACTCATGTAGCGAATTGAAATCAAATTTGGCGCCAGCAATAATACCAAGTGCATCAAGTCCGCTTGTTCCTGCGCCGCCAAGCGCCTGTGCCCTTCCCTCATTATTGATAAGTGTGCCTTTTTTCTTGTACAGGGGTTCGTGGGCTATGACGACACTGGCTTTTGCCGCGCTCGCCTGCCCTGTCTGGATTATCAGGTTCGTGAGCTTTCCGAGCACATCTTTCGGAATTAACTCTGCAGGGTCGGATTCCAGGCAGAATAAAGTCTTAATCGTTCCTTTATTGATATCCTCCACAAGCTGCGCCATCGACTTTTGCTTCACATCCTTTGAAAGCTGGTATGCGCCCGTCGAGTTTGCAAAAGGCTTCAGGAATGTTATCTTCGCCCCGGCATTTTTAGCAAGAGAAAGAATATTCTTCACCTGCTCAACATCCGAAAGCGGGTGGAAATCAGCAATAACAAGTGAATCCTTTGTGAGCTGCAATTTTGAAATATCAGCAGGCCGGATATTCTCATCTGCCAGAGGCATATCCTTCCACCACACCGAAGTTATCTTCGCTCCTTTCTTCCTGGCTGAAAGCAGGCGCCGGACTATCAGCGGATACTGCTCATACGGGTCGATAAAGAGCACGATATGTTTCGCTGCTTCTATTTCGCTGTATGGTATTCCCACGCTCAGGGTCTGATATGCATCTTTTGGAAGCGCCTCGAAATTTGCTCCCGTGCATAAATAGGATTCAGCAACTTTCTGGAATGCCAGAAGCTCCTCGGATGTTGTGTTGCCGAACGAGAGGAAAGCTGTTGAACCTTTGCCTGCCGATATTCTCTTTGCCGCCTCCTTTGCAGCTTCTTCAGGCGAAGTCTCCTTTCCATCCACCATCGACTTAACAGGCACATAGAGGCGGGATAAGCTCATCCCGAACCTGCAAAGCTTTCCGGCATTGGCAGGAGAGGATTTCCTGAAATCAACTTCAGATTTCCCGTTCTCTCGAATATATAATCCGCAGCCGAAATTACAGCCCGGGCAGATTGTTGAATAAACATTATCGGTCATTTAAATCAAACCTCTTTTGTAAATCTCGCCACCAGGCCGCAAAGGAGTTAATCCCGAATAATTTCTCAGCGTTTCTATGTTCTCTGCTGCTGGAAATTTTTCTTCCGGAGACACACTATTCAAATTCCTATTATGAATCTCGCCACCAGGATGCAAAGGAGTTAACCCTGATTTTCTCAGTTCTTCAAGGTCTTCTTTGGCTAAACGCTCCTGATCCAGGGAATCGCCATTCAGATTTTTATCATGAATTTCACTAAAAAGACGCAAAGGAGATAAACCCGAAAAACCTCCCTTTGCCTCTGCATCCCCGTGTTTTTTCTCCAGAGACTCACATAAATTCAGAGCAAATCCGCGTTCATCTATTTTCATCTGCGGTTTAATCAAACTAAAATCCTCACTCATTTAACTTCACCTCGAAATAGGGGGGCTTTCGCATATCCATGCCAGGTTCATACTTTAACTGCTCCTGCACAGGATTTGCAAAGCGTCTATACAATCTTGTGAGCGGAATATCAACAGGGCACACATCACTGCACTGCCCGCAGCCGATACATGAATCTGCAAGGTGCAAAAAGCGCACAAGGTGATACATCGACATCTTGTAAGCATCAGCGCGGAAGTGGAATTCGGTGCATTTTGAAACGTCGCCACACGAACATGTGGGACAAACTGCTTTGCAGGCGCCGCAATCTATGCAGTTCTCAAGCTCTTTCCTGAAATACTCAAGCCTGTTATCGATTGGAACAAATACCTTTCCTTTCCATTTCTTTCCAAGGTCTTCCATCACGCCTTTTATCTTGGCGCGCATTGCAATCCCTTTTTCATCAGGTTTCTGTACCTGCACATATCCTGCATCTATTGCATTCTGGAGGAGTTTTGCGCCTTTTTCTGAATTAATCTCCACGAATGTGGCTTTTCCTACAAGGTCGCCGGTCACGCCCCAGTTGCCACACGCGATATCGGAATTATTTGGCACTTTTATCGTGCAATACCTGCAGCTCTCACGCCTGCCGTATCCTTTTTCCTCAAGCTCGTCAATGGTTATTGCGTTCTCTTTTCCATCCTTTGTCTCAAAAATGAGCTTTCCCTTCTCGATCTCTTCGCCGTGAACATCTTCTGGCTTGATTTTGTACATTACTTCAAGCATCTCACGCGTCACCACCGGATGCATTGACCCTCCGCAGTTAAGACCGATTATAAAAGTATTATCAAGATTTACAGCATTGCGCTTACTCTGCTCGATAATCCCGCGCACATCGCAGCCTTTTGCCGGAAGAGCCACTTTCAGGTCCTTATTGGCGATAAGTTTTGCAAAGTTGCTCGGGACTGAGTGCAAAGAGCCTGCCGAGTTCAGCACCTCATTCACATCAGAGGTTATTACAGGCACAGCTTCGAACTCATTTATTTTCTTTAATACCACAACAGCATCAACTAATTTCTTATCAAGCGCCGCCGCAAGTACAGACGTAACAAGACCGCCTGAGCCTCCGCGCTTCCTGACATCCTCTTTCGTTGACCAGCCAACATACATCTCACCTTTTTGCATTACGCCACCCCCTCAGGTTTAAGCGGACTCGGTCCAATCTTTTTAATCTGCTCTGTAACATCACGGATAAAATTTGCGAACCTCTCGCCCTCGCTTGCCGATATCCAGTTAAGCTGAAGTCTCTCTTTTTCAAGACCAAGCTCATGCGCCACATTTTCAAGATATTTGTATTTTATTTTTGTCTTATCATTACCGTTTACATAATGGCAGTCTCCGATATGGCATCCTGTCACCAGTACCGCATCTGCGCCTTCAAGGAACGCATTGAACACATGCAGCGGGTCTATTCGCCCTGAGCACATGACGCGTATGATTCTTGTGGATGCCGGCTGCTGGAACCTTCCCATGCCCGCGCTGTCCGCGCCTCCGTATGAACACCAGTTGCAGCAGAACGCCACGATTTTGGGTTCCCAGCCATTCCCTTTCGGAGCAGGCTGAGCCGCAACAGCTTCTGCGCTCATGCCGCTACCTCTTGGAACCTGAACACGTTCTTGACCTGGGCCAGTACCTGATTATTCTTGAAGTGGCTCTGCTCAAGCGCTCCGGTCGGGCAGGCTGTAACGCAAGTTCCGCATCCCTTACACAGCGCCTTTACCACATTTGCCTTGCCAGCCTGTTCATCCATCTTAATAGCCTGGAACGGGCACATGGATATGCAAACCTGGCATCCCACACAAACGTCAGGATTGACAACTGCGGTTATACCTTCTGTTATTGCTTTTTTGTTTTTCAGTAGAATCGTAGCGCGGCTTGCACATGCGCTTCCCTGAGAGACCGCATATGGAATATCCTTGGGTCCCGAAGCGCAGCCAGCCAGGAATACGCCATCGATAGTCGTATCAACAGGTTTCAATTTAGGATGCGCTTCCATAAGCAGGCCATCTGCTGCTTTTGATAATTTCAACAATTGCTGTATCTGGTTAATTCCTTCATTCGGGACTATGCCTGTAGCCAGCACCAGAAGATCGAATTCAAGGTTCCTTATTTCACCGGCGAGTGTATCCTCAACCCGCACCCTGATATTCTTGGTAACAGGGTCCTCTTTCACTTCCACGGGTCTTCCGCGCAGGAATTTCACACCAAGATTTCGCGACCTGTTGTATGATTCCTCATATCCCCTGA
Source organism: Candidatus Methanoperedens sp. (assembly GCA_027460615.1). GTDB lineage: Archaea > Halobacteriota > Methanosarcinia > Methanosarcinales > Methanoperedenaceae > Methanoperedens. The sequence continues at coordinate 6,827 of JAPZAO010000135.1, read as the reverse complement.
AGGTGGTCCTGATATCCATATACATTATTGTATGGTCAGTCTCGGGTCTCTTTTCCTTAAGCAGTTGCGCATTCTTTATAGTGTACATGCAGCATACGCCTGAGCAGTAAATATTAGTAGCTTTGTCGCGCGACCCGACGCAGTTAACAAATCCAACGCGAATGGGTTCTTTGCAGTCCGAGGGCCTCACCACGTGACCGCCCGTGGGACCTGCGGCATTGAGAAGCCGCTCAAATTCCATCGCTGTAATGATATTATCATATAATCCGTATCCGAAATCGTGCCTTGGCTCAGGGTCGTATGTCTTGAAACCAACTGCGCCGATGATGACACCAACATTGAGATCAGTAAAAGAAGGTTGCATATCATAATTTATGGCGCCGCTCTGGCACGCCTTGGCACATGCCTTGCAGTTAATGCAATTCTCTTTGTCTAAGACTGCACGCAGCGGCACAGCCTGCGGGAACGGCACATATATTGCCTTACGTGTGCCAAATCCTTCATTGAAATCGTATGGCACCTCAACAGGACATACTTCACTGCACTTGGCGCAGCCAGTACATTTGGCAACGTCAAGGTATCTGGGTTTATGCTCCACCTTAACGTTGAAGTTGCCTACATATCCTTCAACCGCTTTTACTTCCGAATAACTCATTATTTTGATATTCTTGTTCCTTGCAACTTCCACCATTTTTGGACCGAGGATGCAAATAGAGCAGTCGTTCGTGGGAAACACCTTATCAAACCGCGCCATCCTGCCTCCGATAGAGGGCTCCTTCTCAACAAGATAAACCTGGAAACCCATATCTGCAAGGTCAAGAGCAGCCTGCATTCCTGCAACCCCGGCGCCTACAACAAGCGCTTTATCGGTGACAGGCACCTCGCTTGCCTGAAGCGGTTCGAGCAGCTTTGCGCGCTCAACTCCCATGCGGATAAGGTCTTTTGCCTTCTCCGTGGCTTTCTCCTTCTCCCACATGTGTATCCATGAGCAGTGGTCTCTGATATTTACGAATTCAAGGAAGTACTGGTTCAATCCCATCTGCTCGATGCATGCGCGGAATGTCGGTTCATGTGTCTTGGGAGAACAAGCCGCTACTACAACGCGGTTGAGATTATGTTCTTTTATTTTCGACTGGATATCGGCCTGTCCTGAGTCAGAGCAAGTGAATTTGTTAACCGATGTTACTTTCACGCCTGGCAGAGTTCCGATGTATTCAGCCACAGCTTTTGTGTTAACTACGCCTCCGATATTCACTCCGCATTCGCATACAAACACGCCGACCCGTTTTTCTTCCTGATCAACCTTTGATTCAACAGGTTTCTCAACGCCATTACTATCACTCATTTATCTTCACTTCCTTGAACATCAGCCGCATGTTTAAAAGCCGATGAATTTAATCTGCGTTCATCTGCGTTTATCTGCGGTTCTATTTTTGTTTTGACCGGGTTTTGACCCAATTTCTTTATCTCTTCTGTAAAATCTCGAATAACTTCTGAGAATCGCAATCCTTCGCTGGCTGATATCCACTCAAGCCGAAGCCTCTTATCAAATCCCAGTTTTGCCAGCGCTTTCTTAGTATTATTAATCCTGATCTCAGCATTCCTGTTGCCGTCGATATAATGGCAGTCGCCTATATGACAGCCTGCTATCAGAACGCCGTCTGCTCCGTCATTTAATGCTTTCAGGATGAACGAAGGTTCAACCCTGCTTGAACACATGACCCTCAAAATCTTGACTGTCGGAGGATACTGGAAACGGCTCACTCCCGCAAGGTCTGCGCCTGCGTATGAGCACCAGTTGCAGCAGAACGCAAGAATCTTTGGTTCCCAGCCGTTCCCCCCCTGTGTGGGGTTCGCTTTGACCGCTTCTTCGCTCATAAAGGGTTACGCCCCTTTATGACGTATAGGGGACGTGTGACGTCCCCTTGTTTTGATAAACCTTTCTTAAAGGTTTTCATACTGTCACCTCCACTACGCCTTTCTCTATCGAAATGCTCCGGACACCTTTATCAAAAGCATCTATTGCCTCTCCTATCTCTTTTGAGGAGAAATGCTGTGCAGTTATCGCTCCGGCGGGACAAGCTGCGGCACATGAACCGCAACCCTTGCATGCCGCAGGGTTTATTTTTGATTTCTTTGTCGTGTATGTGACCTCTTCCACTTTCACGGTCACATCATACAATGAAGGCGCATTATACGGACACATTGTAACGCATGTCCCGCATCCTATGCATTTTGCCTCGTTGACCACTGAGACCGCGCCTTCTGTTTCTATGAACTTGCGGGATAAAATCGTACACGCACGCGAAGCTGCTGCGCTCGCCTGCGATATCGCTTCATCCAGGAGCTTGGGCGCCTGCGCGCTTCCGCACAGGAACACGCCGTCCGTGGCAAAATCCACAGGTCTGAGCTTGGGATGTGCTTCGAGGAAGAATTTGTTCTTATCAAGAGGTATCTTGAACAACTGGTTTATCTCCTCGTTCTCCCCTGCGACTAATGGAGTGCTCAGCACCACGAGATCTGATGCGATTTCAATGTCTTCATTGAGCATTGAATCGTGAACCGTTACCGCTCCATCCTGGACTGCGGGCGGTTTTTCAGCATCGTATTTGATGAATATTACTCCGAGGTCTCTCGCTTCTTCGTACAGCCTTTCCATGACCCCGTATGTCCTCATGTCGCGGTACAGGACATAGACGTTGGCATTGCTATTTGCTTTTTTAATCCTTATAGCGTTCTTTACTGCATCGATGCAGCAGGTTCTCCCGCAGTATTCTCTCTCTTTATTGCGGGCTCCAACGCATTGTATCATTGTGATATTCTTTGCGCTGATACCATTACCGAGCATTTTCTCAAGCTGTGCCTGCGTTACCACGCGGGAGTCTTTTCCATAGTTGAATAATCCGGCAGGCTCAAAGTTGCGTGCGCCCGTTGCTACCACAGCAGCCCCGAAATCAACAGCCATCTCTTTTCCTTTTGCCTGGATGATTCCCTTAAAGTTACCAAGATAGCCTTCGACCTTGATGAGTTTTGCCTCGTTTACGACTACGATATTCTTATTCTCATTGACTTTCAGGATGAGTTCTTTTAATACATCAGATGGCTTTTTTCCATCGTACAGCTCTGTCATTTCTTTAAGCATCCCGCCAAGTTCTGTTTCTTTCTCGACGAGTGTCACGCTATAACCGTTATTTGCAATATCAAGCGCCACGGTCATGCCAGCCACGCCGCCTCCGAGCACCAGCGCCTTGTTGATAAGAGATACTTTTTGCTTGTACAGGGGCTGGAAAAGGGCTGATTTTGCCACAGCCATCTGCACAACTCCCTTTGCCTTTTCGGTGGCTTTTTCTTTTTCCTTCATGTGCACCCATGAACAATGTTCGCGGATATTGGCAAGTTCGAAAAGATAAGGATTAAGCCCTGCTTCGCGGCATGTATTCTGGAACAGGGGCTCATGTGTGCGCGGCGTGCATGATGCAACCACCACGCGGTTCAGGTTGTTCTTTGCTATGGCGTCCTTTATCGTGACCTGTGAATCTGAGGAACATGCATACAGCATTTCCTGCGCATGCGCCACGCCGGGCAGTGTTTTTGCATACTCCTGGAAAAACAGGTGTTATCCCGATTATCGCATCTCAGCGATAGTGTGAGTTATATTGGGTTGAAACGCGATCATTCCGCCCGAGTTTCGATTCCCGGAAAAGATGAATTGGGTAATCTAAGTCATGAAATTAACCGCATGCTAGCTGCATTAGAACAATCGGAATTAGAGTTGCAGAAAGCGCGTAATGAACTTGAGATTCGGGTTCAAGAACGAACCGCGGCATTAACTGAAAGTGAAAGTAGATTTCGTGCATTAACGGAATCAACTTCTTCAGCTATTTTCATTTACCAACAGAATAAGTTTCTCTATGTAAATCCAGCAACACAAAAAATTACTGGGTATTCTGAGTTCGAACTGCAAGGAATGAATATCTGGGATTTAACTCATCCAGACCATCGGGAAACAATCAAACAGCGAATACAAATCCAGCAAAAGCCACGTGGGGTATTTAGAGAAGAGGTAAAGCTTATCACCAAACAAGGTGAAATCCGCTGGGTCGATTTCACCGCAGCTTCCATTGAGCTCGCAGGACAACCGGTAATGCTCGGTACTGCGTTTGATATCACCGACCGGAAGAAAGCGGAAGACCGGCTTCTCTATGATGCATTTCATGATGCGTTAACCGGGCTGCCAAACCGCAATCTATTTATGGAATTAGTGGGTCGTGCGTTCGAACGTGCAAAACGATATACCGATAAAACCTGTGCGGTGATATTCATGGACTTGGATAATTTCAAACAGATTAATGATAGTTTAGGGCATACCATAGGGGATAAATTGTTGATTGAAGCTAGTAAACGGCTGACTTCCAAGCAATTTCGGGCGGCTGACACCGTAGCCCGGCTTGGTGGTGATGAGTTCGTTATTCTGATTGAAGATTTGCAAAATCCCAGTCAAGTCATTCATGTTTCTAAACGGATTCAGCAAGAAATCGGCAAGCCGTTTAATCTGGATGGTCATGAGATTTTTATTACCACTGCAATAGGTATCGCAACATTTGAGAATAGCTATAATCATCCGGAAGAAATGCTCCGCGATGCGGATACCGCGATGTATCGTGCAAAATCGAATGGCAAAGGACAGTTTATGCTTTTCGATAGCAGCATGCATGCAGATGTTGCCATTCGGTTAAAACTCGAATCGGATTTGCGGCATGCGATTGAAAATCAAGAATTCAAGGTATTGTTTCAACCGATCATATCCTCTGAAACCCGTAAAATTATTGGTGCGGAATCATTAATCCGCTGGTCCCATCCTACTCGCGGGATGGTATCACCAGTAGAATTTATTCCCGTTGCCGAGGAAACCGGGCTCATTGTTCCTATTGGAGAATGGGTATTACAATCTGTATGTCAGCAGGTTAAATCATGGCACGATACAGGTAATTCAAAAATCTGGGTTTCGGTTAACTTTTCCGCGCGGCAATTCAGGGATAAAAATCTGGTTATGCTGATTAAGCAAACGCTAGCTAAATCCAGCCTTTCACCGATACATCTGGTTGGAGAAATAACTGAAAGTGTCGCTATGCAGGACCTTGATTATACCATCAAGGTGATGAATATCCTTCGTGAAATAGGTTTACGATTTGCAATAGATGATTTTGGAACGGGATATAGTTCTCTCAGTTACTTAAACAAATTTCCAATAAGTACAGTAAAAATCGATCGGTCTTTTGTTAAAAAGCTACCAAATGATTTAAATAGCACTGCAATTATTTCTGCAATTATGACTATCGCGCATAAATTGAATTTAAAAATCGTTGCTGAAGGAGTTGAAACGGAAGAACAGTTGGCTTTCCTGCAATCACAACAATGTGACGAAATTCAAGGGTTCTTATTTTATAAACCTTTGCCCGCAGAAGACCTTGTAAAATTACTGCAAAAACAAGCCTGATTTACCAAGTAGAATATATTAGTTGAGTCTGAAGAATACGAGAAGCATTGTTAGAGTGAAACTCGAATTCATCCGGCTCTTTATTCTCATCCTCTGAATTTATTTCGATCAAACCAAGGTGGCTTGATTTAAGTTATATGAGAAAAAACGTTGTTGTTCTGTGAATCCGGAGCTGGTTTGATTACCAAAGGATAGAAATTTCTGTTCCGGGGTAATAGTGAGAGAGTATAGATTTATAATCGATACCTTTGGTAGCCATGACCGCAGCACCAATTTGGCATAAACCGACACCATGACCCCAGCCACCACCAAGAAGGGTAAATTGGGTAGGAATACCGTTTTCATCTTTTTCTACATCTACGACAAAGCAAGAACTATATAAATGACTTGGGGAGAATGCGTTCCGAATTATGAGTTCTTTGCCAACGCGAATAGTTTTTTTGCTACCAACAATATCTAAATAAATCAATCTACCGGAAACACCACGCTGCACTGGAACTAAATCTAATAAAGTCCCGATATCTTCCCCAGTCTTCTTTTGAATCAACTGCTCTAGTTCTTGGTGTTGATAAACCACTTTCCAACGGAATAGGTCTGGTATCTCGCGGTCATACTCGTTTAATAAAGATTGTAATACTTCCGGACTAGCATTGCAATATACCGGTGGGCGAGACATAATCCATTTCCGAACTGTTTGTTCATCAGATAAGTCAGGCATTTTCATTGCAGATTTCGTCCCTGCTTTCGCAGGGATGACGTCATTCCCGCACAAGCGGGAATCGAATTTAGCTAACCATGTTTTGAATTCTTGCAACGGTGCGTCGATAATCGCCTGTAGATAAGGGATTTTTATATCTTGCCATACATGTTCGAAATTCTCGGAAATCCCACCACAACTTTTTGAATATCGAGCATCGCAAATCTCATGCTGATACGTTAATACCTGTCCGCGGGTATCATTAACCGCTTGGATTGCAGCGGGAGTCATACGTTTCATACCTTGATATCGTTGGCAGTGGTCATCAGCGCAGATATCGAAACCATGATGAATGTTTGAATCCAGTTGAGCGAGTAACCAACTTCGAGCAATAATAGTATGCGCTTGAAGTAACGCTATCGGACTTGTGCCACTCATTTCAGAAGAGATACAACTGGTTAAATATTCTTCAATCGGCAATTCGTTTATCACCGCAATTCCCGCTTTCGCGGGAATGACATCCCCGCGAAGGCGGGGATTCGAATCAGCTTTCCTAAATTCAATACTGCCTTTAAAACTCTGGTCTTCTTTCCGTTGCCAATGAAATTGGATGCCAATAGTAACCTCGTAAAC
>JAPZAO010000134.1 GCA_027460615.1 Candidatus Methanoperedens sp. | reverse complement strand
GTGTTTACATGTATATACTATACTATGAGAGAAATCAAAGCAGTGGTAGGCGGAAAGCTATCAATTAAAGATAATGTTGAAGAGATATACGAAAAGAGAGTAACACCTTATGGAAATGGGGCTAAGATAGATGCCCCTAAAAAATACATTGGAAAAAGGGTATTTGTAATCATCTTAAAGGATGGAAATGTTTGATATTGGGGCATTCTTTTATTTTTGTCCCACAGCCGGTTATCCCTATTGATATGATGAGATGAAAAAACAAAATAAAAATACGTTATCATTTGGAACGCAAAAACTTATTTCAGGAGGATCGTGAACGTATGTTTGTGTTCTTCCTCAGCCGTTAAAATCTCCTCAAACAATAATCGTGTGGTTGAGTCTCCTTTTTCGGATGCCTTATCTATTATTTCTTTGTACAACCCGATAGCCTCGTTCTCTGCCCGGAGGTCGTTCTCAATCATCTCTTTCAGGGATTTACCCACCTCAATCGGCGTTGGTTTGGTTGTAGGAATCCCGCCAAGATAGAACAGGCGTTCAGCAATCTTTTCGGCATGTTTCATCTCTTCTATGGCAATATCCTCGAAAACATCTTTAATTTCAGGGCTTTTCATGCCCAATGCCATAACATGCTGCCACATATACTGTACGCTAACACCGATTTCCCTTGCAATCGCTTTATTTAATAACACTAACAATTCATCCGCCATAATTATCAATAATTGTCTGCTTTGTTCTTATTTAAGGATTGGCTTTTTCATTTTTCTCTACTTTATTTCCATTCCTTTAACAAAGATCCCCTCATCCACAATCTCCCCGACAATCTTCCCCCCCATCATTTTCGAAACATCCTTCGCTTCGCTTTGCGGTACAACCACTACAAAACCCATCCCCATATTGAAGGTCTTGTACATCTCAAGGTCCTCCACCTCCCCTTCCTCCTGCAAGAACCTGAATATTGGCTGAGGTGGAAGTGGGTCTCTGATATCAAACCCGAGTTTTGTAATGCGGTGAAGTTTCATGAGGCCGCTTCCCGTTATGTGCGCCAGCCCGTGAATATCGAATTTTTTTGCCGCCTCAAGAATTTCCATGTAAATCCTTGTCGGGATCAAAAGCTCATCCCCGATAGTGGTCTTTTTATTATACGGGAAAGCGTCTCGGTAAGAGTGCCCTGAGTCTTTTATAATCCTTCGGACAAGGGAATAACCATTGCTGTGCACGCCGTTTGAGGGAAGCCCGATTATGGCATCCCCGGTTTCAATGCGCTCACCTGTAATAATGCTGTCCTTCTTCACCATACCAAGACATGTGCCTGCAAGGTCAAAACCATTTATGACATCCGGAAGAGTCGCCGTTTCTCCTCCCACGATTGTCATTCTTGAAATCTCCGCGCCTTTTGCAAGCCCTTCACCTATCTGCTTCATGATTTCATTATTGGGTTCCTGGATAGCGATATAATCCACGAATGCAAGAGGCTCGATGCCCATTGCCAGGAGGTCGTTCACATTCATGGCGATGCAGTCAATGCCCACGGTATTCCATCTCTTCATCTCGTTTGCGATGAGGACTTTTGAACCCACGCCATCTGTGGTGAGCGCCAGGGCGTACTCCCCGAAATCTATCAGACCTGCATAATGACCCACATCTGTCAGGGGCGCTCCCAGTCCCTTTCGTTTATAAATAAGTTGTTTTGCAAGAGCTGCTATTGCCCTGTTCTCCCTTTCAATATCAACGCCAGCCTGCGAATATGTTAAAGCCATATCCAACTCAATAAAAGTTATTGCATAAAGATTTTATGGATTGGAAAGAGCAGGCTTGATAGGGTGTGGGAGTTAAAAAAGCAATGCCTGCTCATTATCATAATAATAACTAACAATATTTAAAAGTTTCGGTCTGATTAATATTTTTCGGCAAAACGTTGGCGTCAAATCTTTTGGTGCTGTTAATTAAAAAATAAAATAGCTGCCGAGACACAGAGGGCACAGAGTTATTATTTCTCTGTGTTCTCTGCGCCCCCGTGGCTAATATTTTTCTTCAAAAACCAAACTATTTTACAGTCCCGCCAAAACCAAAACAAGAACAGTTACAGATAGCCGAGGGTATCTTCAATCCGGCTTATCTCAGGCCCGGTGGTATCTTCACCCACGACGTATCCTTTGCTGTTGGCAAGAATACCCGAACCAACAAGCGGTGAACCAAAATTAACCGTCCCGATATCCACCGGGAGATTGAACAGTTCTTCGATTACTCCAATTTCCGAAGGGGTTGATTTTGGATGAACAAGCACCCCTTTGTTCGTTGCAATGCCGGCCATGCCCACGGTTTTTAACCCTCCGATAGTACCGCGTTTAACATCAACATCAAGAGCCTTCTTGATTATCCCGACTGATTTATCGCTGAGGTCGGGATGCACGATAGCAGCCGTATCGTTGGCAAGTATGAGATTTCCTGCGGCATTTAATTCACCAGTCAATTTTGCGGCTTTCGTGTGTTTCCTGAGCGCGCGCAATTCTTTATCATAGATTAAACCCGCTACCACGACACCACGGCAGTTTCCCCGCAGCAGCGAGCCGACAATCGAGCTTCCGCCAACTAAAGAACTGACAGCAACTGCACCAAGTGATTCTTCGAGATCTTTGATGGTTTCAGGTGATGTATTGCCTGAAACAAAAACAAGCTCATCAGTACAGGCAGCAAAAACACCAAGTACGGGGCTCCCTGAAATATTTAACTTACGTTTCAATTCTGCCCCTTACCCAAAAAAATTATTCCTGGGCGAGTTCAGCCTGCACGCCGCCCGCCTCGAATTTTACAGCCCTTACCCTTACTTTCAATGGCGGTTTCATGGAGCCTCTCTCCCAGAGTTTCTCGTTAATAGTCTTATCAATCTTAACTTCTTTTAAATCAGTCTTCAGGTGCTTTGCAAGATATGCCCTTACTTTTCTTGCTGCGCTTTCTGCTCTCTTCCAGCGCGGAACTTTCCTTGCATCTGAAAGCGGAATCGTATATATTCTTTCAATGTCTGCCATATTAATCACCTTAAACATCCAGCGTGCTGCGTCTCCAGTTGCGTCTCTTTGGATGTGTCATAACGTTTCTTTGTGTTTTAACTATAACCCATGCAGGAACGCGCTGGTTCTGGTTCTGCGCTTTTGCCAGCCGTTTCTTCTTTCCTTTTGTCTTTTGCGTCATAAAAAATTCACCGAATAATCTTAAATTGGGAATATCCATAAGGTATTGATTTGTTGATAAAGCTTTTGGCGATAATCTATTTATACCCTCCTGCCATCTAAAATCCTCGCGTGGTGAATATACTCATGACAAGAACATCAAAACTTTCAGGTTTTTATAAATTAAGCCCGAAGGACAGGCTAAAAATAGTATCCGAATTTTCAGGTCTTACAGATGAAGAGGCTTCGTGCGTCAGCGCTTCCGGCGCTCTCTCACTTGATGCGGCAGACCGCATGGTGGAGAACCTCATAGGGGTCATGGAAGTACCTATGGGCGTGGCGGTCAATTTCCAGATTAACGGCAGGGATTATCTCATCCCCATGGCGATAGAAGAACCCTCGGTGATAGCCGCAGCCAGCAACTCTGCCAAGATGGCACGGGAAGGCGGGGGATTTACAACGAGCAGTACCGGGCCTGTGATGATAGGACAGATACAGGCTGTGGGGATTGCAGACCCAAACGGCGCCAGAATGAACATCCTTGAGAAAAAAGACGAGATTATAAGGCGCGCAAACGATGTTGACCCTGTACTTGTCAAGTTCGGGGGCGGAGCAAAGGATGTCGAGGTCAGGGTTATAGACACGCCGGGCGGCAAAATGGTCATCACCCACCTGATTGTGGATTGCAGGGACGCCATGGGCGCCAATGCTGTAAATACCATGGCTGAAACGGTGGCTCCGTATATCGAGGAGCTGACTGGCGGAAGAGTGTACCTTCGGATCATCTCGAATTTTGCGGATAAGCGTATCATGAGGGCAAAAGCGGTATTCGCAAAGGAAGCTATCGGAGGCGAGGAGGTCGTGGACGGTATTCTTGCGGCATATCACTTTGCAGCGGGAGACCCTTACAGGGCGGCAACTCACAACAAAGGCATCATGAATGGGGTAAGCGCGGCTGTGCTGGCTACAGGTAACGATACCAGGGCAATAGAGGCTGGTGCGCACGTCTATGCAGCCCGAAGCGGCGTATACAGGCCGCTTTCATGCTATGAGAAAAATGCAAACGGAGACCTCATAGCCACAATTGAAATGCCAATGGCAGTAGGTCTTGTGGGCGGCGCCACGAAGACAAACCCGATTGCACGCTCTGCAGTAAAGATTCTCGGTGTCAAGACCGCGACAGAAATGGGCGAGGTATTTGCAGCCCTGGGACTGGCACAGAATTTCGCAGCCCTGCGGGCGCTTGCCACCGAAGGAATCCAGAGAGGGCACATGGGGCTTCACTCAAGAAACGTAGCGATACAGGCAGGCGCGACCGGCGAACTGGCGGATAAGATTGCAGAGATCATGGTCAAAGAAAGGAAAGTCAGGGCAGACAGGGCAAAGGAACTGCTTGACGAGATGATGCAGAAAAAGAAATAGTATCCACCCTTATCAGGTTAATTATTTAGCACATGAATACTAATATTTATGATAAGGCGAGGGATACATTTTGAGATTTGAAAATAAATTATTAAGAGATATAATGACAAGAGGGGTGGTGACTGTGCCCATGGATGCTACGGTCAAACAAATAGCCACGATGCTGAGCAAGCAGGGGCTTTCCGGGGTGGCTGTAATCAGCCCGGAAGGCGGAGCAATGGGGGTAATCTCAGACATGGATATTCTTAAAGTGATAGGAAAGGATGACTGGGAAAACCTGCCTGCAGAATCAATAATGACCTCGCATCTTGAAACGGTCAAACCCACTTCAACACTCGGCGAGGCTGCAAGAATAATGAGGGAAAAGCACATTCATAGGCTGCTTGTTTTCTCAGAAAAGGGCGTCGGGGCATCGCAGAGACCTATCGGGATACTGAGCGCGAGCGATATCGTAAGGGAAGCGGCAAGGGAATAAATTCAAAGTTACTGGTTATTCCATTTCGAAGGCATCTCTCTCCTCGTTTTTTCACCCGGAACAAGTCCGCAGCACATCCCGTAATAGTTTATCTGATACCCGTTTTCTTTTGCAAAATCAATGGTCAGCATAGTCGGCGCCGCAATGCCGCTCACGCCGCCCTCAAGCGCGATTTTCTCTATTTCATCCCTGTCTTTCCCGCTTGAGTGGGCGCACCCAAGTACAACCGGCGTTTCGGGGAACATTTCCTTTGCCTTTTTTATAACTTTTTCAAAATCTGAAGGCTTGGGCTTGATTTGCGCCATCGGCGTACCTGCAACCGGCATCAATCCTGTTATTATTATCGTGGTTGGATTAATTAAACTTATGAGCTCAAGCGCGCGGTATTCCCCTCTCAATTCGCCAAAGTGCAATCCCACGCACACATGGGGGAATACTATGAGACCTGAAGCTTCTATAGCGCGGAGGCTTTCCGTATATTCCTCTTCCGAAACATCAAGACCATAAACCTCCCTTACCGTGGCCATATCGCCTATTACGTCAAAACCAATGCCGTCAAGCCCCGAGTCTTTTAGCAGGGCAGCCTCGTTACTTGAAATAAAACCTGTGTGCGCTATAAGAATCAAATCTGTTTTTTCCTTGAGATTTTTTATTGCAGGGATTAAACTGTTAATCGGCACGCGTCCATGCCTATCACAGCCGCCTGTGAGGAGTATGCCCTTTGCCCCTTTTCTGTAAAGCGCCAGGGCTTTCTTTTCAAGTTCTTCGCAGGTCTTTGCAGGAACCAGCGCTTCAAGCAGTTTGCCTTTACAGTGCTGGCACATGAGGGCGCAGGAGCTTCCTGTAATCGAGAGCGAAGGGAATAGAGTGGATGTGATGAAGAAGTTGATTTTTTTAACTCTATTTTCAGGCATATTTATCTTATAGTGCTGGGTGCTAAAGAGAATCAGGGAAACTTAAATAATACCTGCTTCTTAATAAGCCTTGCATGCTCAAAGAAGAAATCTGGATTGAGAAATACCGCCCGAAAAAACTGGATGATGTAGTGGGGCAGGTCGAGGTAATAAAGCGCTTGAAATCCTATATCCAGGCAAGGAACCTTCCGCATCTTCTTTTCTCAGGACCTCCAGGCGTCGGGAAAACCGCTTCGGCCATATGCGTGGCGCGTGAGCTTTTTGGCGAATCATGGGCCAACAATTTCACAGAGTTGAATGCCAGCGATGAGCGCGGCATCGACGTGGTGAGGAATAAAATCAAGAACTTTGCAAGGACGTCGCCCCTTGGAGAAGCCGAGTTCAAGATAATTTTCCTTGATGAAGCCGATGCTCTTACTTCTGACGCGCAATCCGCGCTCAGGAGAACGATGGAAAAATATACCGCTTCATGTCGTTTTATTCTCTCATGCAATTATTCTTCAAAAATTATCGAACCTATCCAGTCAAGATGCGCGGTTTACAGGTTCAAACCGATATCAAGCGCGGCTGTTGAAGAAAGGGTAAGGCATATCGCAAAAATTGAAGGCGTAACTCTCACGGATGACGGGATGGAAGCAATACGATACGTGGCTGCAGGCGATATGAGGCGCGCCATCAATGCCCTCCAGGCTGCTGCCATGCTTGACAAGACCGTAAATATGGATGCGATTTACAAGACGACAGCTACTGCAAAACCCGAAGAAGTAGTGGAATTGATAAAGCTTGGTCTTGAGGGCAATTTCATGAAAGCCCGCGCGCAGCTTGATTACCTCTTGATTGAGCAGGGGCTTTCGGGTGAGGATATAATAGGACAGATATACCGCGCCATGTTTGACATGACGATTCCGGACAAGCTGAAAGTAGACCTTATTGACCGTATAGGGGAAACCGATTTCAGGATGGCAGAGGGCGCAAACGAGCGGATACAGCTTGAGGCACTGATAGCTCATTTTATTCTCTGCGGTGCAAGCAAAAAATGACCCTTGAAGCAACACTTTTGAATCTTTTCAGTTTCATTCCGCCATGGCTTGCGGTCATCATAATCGCAGCGCTGCCAGTTGCAGAACTTCGTTTATCTATTCCCATTGCGATACTGAAACCCCCTTATGGATATGGGTTTGACCCGCTCACCGCCTTTGTCCTCTCGATTATCGGCAATATGTTACCTGTAATACCATTGCTTCTCTATCTTGAGCCTGTCTCGAATTATCTGCGGCGATGGAATACATGGGACAGATATTTTACATGGTTGTTCAACAGGACCCATCATAAGCACAGCGGCGAATTTGAAAAATACGGGTCAATCGGGCTTGCAGTATTCGTTGGTGTGCCCCTGCCTGCTACGGGTGCGTGGACGGGCTGCGCGGCAGCTTTTGTTTTTGGCTTCAATTTCAAGAACGCTTTCCTTGCAATATTTGCAGGTGTTCTAATGGCGGGAATAGTGGTCACCGTGTTAACAGTTACGGGAATAAATATATTTAATAGAGTATAGTCTTCTTCGGCTGTGGGACAAAATTCCTCCATTCTCTCCGTTTAAAAAATGAAAACACACAGACTTTGCTCCGTGCTACATTCCGCCTCAGTACTTAACCGTTGGAATAGGTATTTCATGTTGTCAATGTTCACTTCTAATGTAAATGTCCCCTGTATATATTGTTTTTTCAAAAAGATTTAAGATTTCAGAACAATATAAGCTATTACGTCGAGAAAAGCCGTCTTTTTGTGGATTATCTCAGGCTTTGGGAGAGAATTTCTTTAGAATTCGACTCATGCAGCATCGGCATTTCTATCCTACCGCCTGACACAATGTAAAGTATAAGTTAATTCTGTCCCACTGCCTTCTGAAAGGATAAGTTTAAATATTTTGCTGATATGGGGTGAATAAGTCATTATTAATATAGGTATGATAGGAGTACTTTATATGCGATTCAAAAACGTTTCGAGGATTACAGGAATATTTTTTGTGCTGGTAACGTTATCCATATTGCTGTTGTATGTTCAGCCTGCGATAGCGGCAGCGCCAAATTTGCCCAACAACTCTTGTGCAGATTGCCATCGCAAATTGCTTTTCAGTACAGAAGAACAGAGGCAATTTATCGATATACGTATCAAGCATCTTGAAAACGGAATTTCTTGTTCAATAGTGTGCCATGAAGATAAACTAAACAAGACCACGGCCAGCACTTATGCCTTGTGGTCTATATCCACGCATGCCCTGTTTGACGTAACTTGCGAAAAATGCCACGGCGGCAATGCGTCTGCAGTTTCAAAGCAGGGTGCACATGTGGGTTTATCAAATATAAGCATAGCACGTACCAATACACCGGAAACCTGCGGAAAATGCCATCAGGCCGAACTTGGTGAATTCAAGGGTTCAAAGCATTTCATGAAATTAGAATCAGGTGAAACAGGACCTGCCCCGGCTTGCATTACATGCCACCAGGCGCACAGCGTGCGCGTCCTGACAGCTTCTGAAATAGAGGATTTCTGCAGAAATTGCCATAATAATATAACAGGCATCGACCCGACCGTACCTGCAAAAGCAGAAAACGCATTATCTTCTGTCGGTGAATTGCGGGTTGAAATTTCAAAAGCCAGAAGCGCAATAAATACTGCAAAAGCAAAAAAATTGGATGTGACCCGGGCAGAAGTAAATCTGGATTCGGCAATGACA
Organism: Candidatus Methanoperedens sp.; assembly: GCA_027460615.1. Taxonomy (GTDB): domain Archaea; phylum Halobacteriota; class Methanosarcinia; order Methanosarcinales; family Methanoperedenaceae; genus Methanoperedens. The sequence goes on along the minus strand of JAPZAO010000134.1, from coordinate 4,067 downwards.
ATCCTCAAAGATACTCCCTCGGTGTGGCACAGGTTTAATTTGACCTTTTTTGATACTGAAGTCCAAAAAGGTATTACAGAAGCACAAAAAGCTACGAATGCAACGTCAAATGCTCAAGGTACGCCAGCAGCTACGAAAACACCCGGATTCGGGGCAGCCCTTTTTGTACTTGGCCTGTTTGTTGCATATTTCCTGAAAAGGTCTTAGGTGAATCAAGGTGAAACTGACATAAGGAGATAGAAATGAACTTCAAGAAACTATATTTATTCGTTATTCCATTTTTATTTGCTATTATATTCGTACCTGTGGCTTTAGCAGATAATTCATGTTTAAATTGTCATGACAAACTTTCTGCGTTTAATGAGACAGAACAACAATTCAATGATATAAGATTACAACATCTGGCGCGGGACATACCATGTTCTCTTCAGTGCCATACCACGACCCTCAACAATTTTGCCCAAAGTAATTATTTACAGTGGACAAAATCCAAACATGCTCTGTTCAATGTCACATGTAATAATTGCCACGGAGGCAATCCGGACTCTGATGTAAAAGAAACGGCGCATATCGGGATTTTAAGGTCTTCTGATACTAACAGCACTGTTTTTTACAGGAATGTTCCTGAAACATGCGGAAAATGCCATAGTGATGAATTATCCCAATTCAAGAATTCTGCGCATTATCAGAAATTAAAAGCTCTCCAGCAGGCCCCCACGTGTGATACCTGCCACAGGTCGCATGAGTTCAAGGTTCTGAATATAAGCGAATTCCACAATCTTTGCAGCCAGTGCCATAATATCGATATGAGAATCGCCCCATCGGATGCTCCTGACAGGGCTATCACGGCGCTTGCGAATGCAGATAAATTGACCAATGAGATAAAACTGGCATATAATGACATTCAGCAGGCAAAACAGAAAGGGACGGATGTATCGGCAGCACAGAACGACCTTAACAGCGCGATTTCAATCAGAGACGGCCTACCGGTACTCTGGCATGCATTTGACCTTACATCATTCGGAAATGTAATCGACAGCGGAATAGCGGCCGCGCAGAAAGCGCAGCAGGAATCCGGAGCACCCGTGTCTAAACCGGCTCCGGGATTTGGCATGATTGCCTCCATAACAGGAATTATTGCAATATACCTGCTCTTGCGCAGAAAATAATGAGAGGTGTAAATAATGAATAACAAACATTTGCAAATCTTTTTTTTGCTTGCGATATTGCTCCTGTCGTATCTGCCATCCATGACATCCGCAAGGCCTGAGTATGCGGTAAAAGAAAGCCGGAATTGCCCGTACTGCCATGCAAGGGACGGCCCTCCGCAGCTCAATGAAGTTGGAATTTATTACGGAACACATAACCATTCATTAGAAGGATATGTACCTTCTCCCAAAGCTACACCTACCCCCGAAGTTACGAAAGAAATCGAGATAGGAATCCACATGAATACATGGGATGTGGGCTTGCGCGCATTTGCAACTATTTTGCTAATATTGATTATTGTTTACATTATACGGTTGTGAGATAATATGCATATAGAGAATATTGAATATGGACCGGAAAAAACAGGTATCTGGTCGCAAATAGCATTTATTTTAATAATTTTACTGACACTCGCTGCGGCGGGAATTACAGGCAATATGATATTGAAATTAGTATTCAGTGAAACAACGGCGGCCTCAACGGAATCATTCATCGCTGACGTTGGAAAGCTGATGGCGTATCTTCTTTTCATCCTTGCGGCTATTTTGTATCTTTATGTAAAGGGATTGCTGCAGGATGAATACGTAACAACTCTGGAGTGAAAACATGGACGATAAAATCACTATTACCTTAACACGAAGGAAACTCACCGAGTTGTTAATGGGTCTTGTTGCTTTATTTTTCGCATCTGGCGCGGTGGCTGCGGTATTGAAATATCTCTGGCCGCAAATCGAAGCAAAGGGAGAATCCGTAGAAGTAAGAATAGCTTCGGTGGATGAAGTCCCGACAGGAAGTGCAAAAAATTTTGTTTTCAATGGCAAGGCCGCCGTTCTCCTGCACATGCCCGCGGGCTTCCGGGCATTCGGACGCGTATGCACTCACCTTGGCTGCATCGCCTCCTGGAAATCTGATGAGACTATAATATATTGCCCCTGCCACATAGGGAAATACGACCCGAATACGGGCGCTGTAATCTCAGGACCACCCCCATCTCCTTTACCCATGATAGATATTTCAGTAAAGGATGGCGCGGTTTATGCTCTCACCTGGAAAGATCCGAACTATGTGAAATCCATATCGTTCTATGCGGGGGCGGCCTGAATGTCATTACTCGATAAAATCTACAAATGGCTGGATGACAGGTTCAAATTAAGAGACCTGTTGCCCCCCATAGTCAAGCATCCTGCGCCTGAAGATGTTATTTCCAATCCACTTTATTGCCTTGGCGGGACAGCATTCCTGTGTTTCATAATTCTTGTTATTACGGGAATTTTCCTGGCAATGTACTACAAGCCCACGCCGGGAGAGGCATACAAGAGCGTTCAGGCCATAATGACAACGGTCCCGATGGGATCGCTTGTGAGAAGCGTGCATCACTGGGCTGCAAATACCATGATAGCGGCCGTAATGCTTCATATGATAAGAATTTATTTCATGGGAGCTTATAAGAAGCCCCGCGAATTGAACTGGGTTGTTGGTATATTCCTGCTCCTGACGGTTACCACCTTTGGTTTCTCAGGCTATCTGCTCCCGTGGGACCAGCTTTCATTCTGGGCGACCAAGATCGGAACTGGCATAGCAGGCTCAATGCCGCTAATAGGCGGGTATATCTCGCTTCTCCTGATGGGAGGGAATGATATAGGCGCCGAGACAATAACAAGGTTTTTTGCCATTCATGTATTGATTCTTCCCATGGCCATTGCAGTCCTGCTGGGCATGCATTTCCTGATGGTCAGGATACAGGGAATTTCAGGGAGGCTCTAATATGACTTTGATTGAAGTTGAAAAACATGAAGTGGAAGAACCGAAATCGGAGCCTGTGCGTGTGCGCGGGCTTCCGTTTTTCCCGCATTTCCTGCTTCGTGAAATTGTGGTAATGTGCCTTATTGCAGGAAGCCTCTTCCTGCTGGCTTCATATTACCCGGCAAGCCTTCTCAAACCGGCTGACCCGTTTGATACCCCAACCCCGATATATCCTGAGTGGTATTTCCTTTACGTCTTCGGGTTCCTGAAATTCTGGACATGGGATATCGGACCGATAGCTGCCAAGGCAATTGGAGTTACTATACCAATGATTCTATGGTATGGTCTTCTGATACTGGTGCCATTTATTGACAGGAATCCCTCATCTGATATAAGGAAAAGAAAACTTGCGGTTGCACTCGGGATTATTGCCCTGGTTGGTGTACTGTATTTCACATACTACGGCATAGTTCACGGAGAATGAAACTTTCAAAGTCCAGATATGAACGCATAGATGCAGTATCCAAAATACTGGGACTGATACTGCTGGCGTTCAGTATAGATTACGCATCAAAGGGCAATTATTATATTGCCCTTGCCCTTTTTGGCATAGGCGGGATAATAAGTATCGTGCCCGTGTTCATTGAGGTTGAGACTTGAATATTAGAATATTTTTTAATTCAGTCTCGTTTACTTTGTAAGTGAAGGTTTTTTCACCGTCTATTTCGATTACCGGTATCAGATATTTGTATTTTTCAAATATCGCTTTATCTTTTTCAATGTCCACTTCTATTAACGAGAATGGATATTCTTCCCGGATTTTTATAAGGGCTTCCTTTGCGATATCGCACAGGTGGCAATTTTTTTTGGAGTAAATCGTTATAGTGACCATAAATGATTAAATTTTAGTTATCCTTTAATACATCAAAAACCGTCCGTGAAATGATGACGGCTACGCTTGAACACAAGGGATTCGAAGTAGTCGCCGCCGCCAACGTTTCGGAAGCTCTGAGATCTATCACCACACAGAATTTCGAAGTGCTCATCACTGACCTGCACATGCCGCATGCCGGGGACGGTTTCACGGTGGTCTCTGCGATGCGTCACTCCCAGCC
>JAPZAO010000133.1 GCA_027460615.1 Candidatus Methanoperedens sp. | reverse complement strand
AAGTTTGTTCCATCAACAGGAATTGTGTTTTCTACAGGTCCTGCACCTGAAGAGCCAGAGAATAGAAATGTTGTTTCAGCAGTTCTGTCTTTGGTACCAAACTGTACTATCACTTGATAAGTTCCTGCAGCCTGCCAAAGACTCCCTGCAGCTGTTATGGTTGTAGAATACGTACAGTGTCGCAGACAACGCTTTTTCCTTGATCCAGAACGGTGACCCGGTCTGCTAGATATTCTGCCTCGCGGACCTCGTTCGTGGCTACGAGAATCGTTGTGCCTTCTTCTCTTAGTTTTCTTATGTGCTCCCATATTGTGCGCTTGCCACGCAGGTCGACTTGGCTGCTTGGCTCATCGAAAATGGCGAAGGGTGGACGTTGAATCAGTACTTTGGCAACTTCCAAGCGTTTAGCCTGTCCGCCTGACAAGTGCATGAAGAGTTTGTTGCGAGCATCCCAGAGTTCTAAATCTTTCAGTGTTTGCTCTATCAAGGGTTCTCGCTTGTTTTTCGGCACGCCGCATATGGTGGCGTGGAACCTCAGTATCTCCGGGGGTTTGTGTCGCCAGAACCCGCGTGCGTCTTGGAATGAAATGCCTAGAACCTGACGCACTTTAGTTGATTGAGAGATCACATCGAAGCCCATTACGCGAGCGATGCCTGAAGTCGGCTTGAGCACTGTGGCAAGGATGAGAAGCAACGTGGTCTTTCCTGAACCATTTGGACCTAGCTAAGCATATGGTGAGCGAGGTCGGTGTCGCCGCTGTCCCGGGGAGCAGCTTTTACAGGAGCGAGACCGGAAAGCATAAGCTTCGCTTTACGTTCTCAAAGAAGGACGAGACGCTCATGGAAGCGGCGCGGCGGCTTGAGGGTTTAAGTATTTAGAAACCAATTAGAGCAAAATGAAGCTTGTCATAATCGATTACGGACTCGGAAACCTGCGCAGTATCGAAAAGGCGCTCCAGTATGTAGGCGCCGAGGTTGAAATTTCAAAAGAAGCATCTATAATCGACCGCGCCGATGCCCTGATACTTCCCGGTGTCGGGGCATTCCGCGATGCAATGATGCATTTTTCAACGCTTGAGCGCGTAGTGAAGGATGCAGTTAATGACGGTAAACCCCTGCTCGGGATATGCCTCGGCATGCAGATGCTTGCTTCGGAGAGCGAAGAAGGCGGACTGCACAGGGGCATTGATATAATCCCCGGCAGAGTGATACGATTTCCCGCCTCCGAATTAAAAGTCCCGCACATGGGCTGGAATTCAATCAACGCTAAAAAGAACATCCCCCTGTTAAAAAATATCCGGAACGGCTCTTATGTCTATTTTGTTCACTCATATTATGTGAATACTGATGAGAAATACGAGGCCGCGATGTGCGATTACGGAATAGAGTTCCCCGCAATTATCACGAACGAAGCCGGAAACGTTGTGGGTACGCAGTTCCACCCTGAAAAAAGCGGCTCTACCGGGCTTCGGATGCTTTCGAATTTCGTGGAGAATTATGGACCTTGAAGGCTATGCCAAACGCGGTCTAGCGCGCAATGATACAAATTTGGCGCAAAAGCTTGCCGAAAGGATACTTGAGATAAAAAACATCCCGCAAAAACATGCTGAAGAGATTGCAAACGCTGTTATCGTGGAGGCAAAAGCAACGATCAATCCGCAAGGTGAGTTACTCAAACCGGTAAGCTCAGGCGTGACAATGGGCGAATTCGGCGTCGGCTCGCGGGGCGCGGGTGACTTTTATACCCATGAGAAAATTGCCGAGGTAATCGGAAAGACTTCCGCGGTTGTGGATTCATCGCATCTTGACGATTCGGGCGTTGTGCGCGCGGACGGGCAGTATCTGGTGGTCACCATCGACGGGATGCATTCTCGGTTATCGGATTTTCCTTTCCTTGCAGGTTTTCATGTCGCGCGCGCGGCTCTCCGGGATGTGTACGTGATGGGCGCGCGGCCGGTTGCGATGCTCTCCGATATCCATGTGGCTGATGACGGCGACGTGGCAAAGATATTCGACCATATAGCAGGCATCACGACGGTATCTGAACTTACAGGCATACCCCTGATAACAGGCAGCACGCTCAGGATAGGCGGCGACATGGTCATCGGGGAACGTATGACAGGCGGCGTGGGCGCAGTTGGCATGGCTGAGAGCCTCACGGCGCGCATCCAGGCAAAGCCAGGGGATGTCATACTCATGACAGAAGGCGCGGGCGGCGGGACAGTGTCCACGACTGCTCTTTATTACGGGATGCACGATATCGTGGATGAAACGATTAACCTCAAGTTCATCGACGCATGCGAAGCGCTGTTCGAGGCAGGATTGATCGGGAAAATCCATGCAATGACAGATGTGACAAACGGCGGCGTGCGCGGGGACGCGAAGGAGATATCAAGGACGGCAGGCGTTAAACTGGTTTTCGGGGAAGAAAAGATGCGCGCGCTTGTGAATAAAAAAGTGCTCGCGATGCTGGATGAGCTTGGGATAGATTATCTTGGCGTGTCGCTGGATTCTCTTTTGGTTATCGCGCCGCCTGAGCATGCAGATGAGATTCTTGAGTGCGTGAGGAATAAAGGAGTGGCTATCGATATTGTCGGGGAGGTCAAAGAGGGAAAGGGCGCGGAATTGATTGTTGGCGGGGAAATCCGCGACTTTACGCCTCGCTTCAGGGAATCAGCATATACGCCTATCAAGAAACTTGTGGGCGAGAAGACGCCGCGGAATTTTGAGGCTATGAAGAGGGCTGTGGATAAGGCGGCGGCGCAGGCTGTTGAGAGGAAAAGAAGGGTGGTGGCGAGATTGAGGGGAAAATAGATATTCATAAAAAAGTATAGACTCGTAAATGGTCGGGGATACCGTGACTGCGTCCACACTCGTTCTCATCCTCCATTGGCAATGAAAGACCTGAAATCTTGTTGAGCCGTGAAAACCTTATTTCTTAATAAATCGTTTCCCTGCAAGGCGATTGCACTCAATCACCAGAGTTCTGACATGTTGGTTGTAATATTCGCATTACCGTGCCACTGGCTCGGCTTGTTGTGACAGTTGCCGCATTTCTTTACATTCAAGAGGTTCATATCCTTGTTGAAATGGCACGTCCAGCAATCAGGGTTATTTAACGTGGCTGGCGGAGTAGCGTTAATATCCTGGTGTATGGATTCATTGAAGGCTGAGATATTGACGAATGTTTTGGTTACCGAGGGTAAAGCCCCTACATAATTTGTACCATGGCATCCAATACAGTCATTATGATTTTCACCTGGATGACATACTAAACAATCCCTTATCACTTGAGGATAATATTGTTGAGTAATATTATCATATATAATTTGATGACAGTATATACAATTAAAATATCCTTTTGCTACAAGTAGATGATGTCTATCAGATGTACTATTACCATGACAATTCCTGCAGTCCTGTTCTGTATTATATGGAGGATCTGTTATCGCGAATCCTTTGTATACTGTGGTTGTAATTAATATTGTAAAAAGTAATAACAACAATCTTTTATTCATATTTTATCCACCCGACATATACTTAGAGACTGTCCGAATATTTATAACTTAACAGCTACTACTCTCTATATAACAATTCAGGTATGACTGAACACGCTGTGGGCGAGAAGACGCCGCGGAATTTTGAGGCTATGAAGAGGGCTGTGGATAAGGCGGAGGAGGAGGCTGTTGAGAGGAAAAGAAGGGTGGTGGAGAGATTGAGGGGGAAATAGTATTCATAAAAACGGGATATGCAGGACTCGTACATCGGATGGGGTATACCGTGACTGCTCTCTGCGCTCAGACTCGTGCATCCAAAACTATATGAGAAATGGGCAAACAAAAAAGGTAAATCTAATCGAAAGTTATATGTATTTAGAAAAGATGTTACTCTATTCAAGGGACTGTAATGGATGATTATGTATGTTTGAAAGTATGAAGACTGAGGAAACAATAACCATTAGATACTAAAGCTAAAATAATACTTTTGTTGGGTAAAGCAAATGAGTATATTTGGATGTCTACTAGTTTGAACAAGGAATTTTACAATGATATTGATATAAAAAATGCAATAGTCAAATCTTTTGAGCATGTAAAGCAAATAAGAGTTTTAATTGACGGTGATGCCGAAAGCAAAAAGAAAGAATTAAATTGGCTTTTTGATATTGCTAAAGAATCAAAAGGAAAAGTCCAAATAAAACAGACTGAAGATATTTTGCATTGGATAATATCAGATGGAAAACATTTTAGGTTAGAAAAAGCACACCCACCTGGAACAGTTGGAATGAATAATCTATTTGTGTGTGATGTAGAACCACCAGCTATTTCAGATATCTTAAGGTCAAAATTCAATGCGTGGTGGATATCTGCAAGAACCGTTGATTAGTTCTTTTTTTCATATTGTTTCATGACTATTGAATCACCGGAAACAATTGCATCGGTTTTAGTGAGTTTTTCCACCATCGGATTTGTTGTTCTTTTCGGAACTGCTACATTTGTCCCAATGATTTACGAATTGACGATTTTAAGAAAATCCGAATCTGTCGAATTACTACGCCGATATCCATACCGTTTAATTTCGAGATTGGGTGAAAATATTTCTATTATTTCCTTAATTGGGGTATCTTTGCTTTTTGTAATAGTTGGATTATTGAGCTTAATTTTTTTCATAACAAGTTATGAGCCTTTACTGTCGGCTGCCTTGTATCTATCTGTGATTATTGTAGTCGCCCTATTTATATTCATAATTGTTGTTTCAATAGTTGCATTGTCATATAAAGAGTATGAAGTTAACCAAATCATTGATTATTCTAATGGTGGAAATCATAAGAAGACCACATCAAAACAGAAAAAAAAGTAGCTTATTTATTAAATTAATCCTATTTTTAGAATTGTTTCGTGCCTTATTTCTCATTATCCCTATACATCCTTCTGATGCCTCGGACTTTAGTGAAGCGCCGTCCAAGGCCGGTGACTGCCAAAAGACCAAATCCTCATTCCCATACACAGACCCTGCAACAACCATCTCCAAACCCCTCCATCTTTTACACTTGAATTTTTTAAGAATGTATATGTTTATATAATAAAATATGGATTTACATTTTAATATGAACAAAGCCAGAGAAAATATAAAACAGGGATTAAGTGTAGGAATTGTTTTAAAGCAAGACCAGAGGAGCGGGAAAATAACCCAGGGTATTGTAAAGAGAATTTTGACTAATTCTTCATTTCATCCGCATGGAATAAAGGTTCAATTAGAAGATGGCCGGGTTGGAAGAGTCAAAGAAATTCATTCAAAATAAAGCCACAGACCACCTAAATCATAAGCAGCCCTTTTTGCCAGTCATTGATAATCCTCACAGCTGCCCTCGTATCATCCACTTCGCCTTTTTTCTTCAGACAGTTGCTCTCCCTGCCTATAAGTAGAAGCGCATCATAAGAATCCTGTCCCTCTATTGTCACATGATAGAAGGATTCCAGCGCAGTTTTATTTTCAGCGCAAAATCTCTCTATTATCTTCATGGCAACACCGACCGGGTCCTTAATGTGTGTTGCATCCTTCACCGAAAGAATGCCCTGTATAAACTCATCGTTCTCGCCAAAGGGAATTATTCCCGGCGTATCCAGGAACAAAATGCGCGAACCTGCATTCACAAGCTGCACTCCTTTTGTGTGACCTGATATTGATGATGTGCTGGCTTTGTGTCTCCCGGCCACGCCATTTATCACCGATGATTTGCCTGTGTTGGGATAGCCAAGAGAGCCGACCAGAATATCCCGGCCTTTTATGCCCGCGGTTTCAAGAATCGCGTGTCTTAACATCGTTGTCCCGAACCGGGTCTTACTGGAAACAAAGACCGTGGGAGCAATTTTTGACAGGCGGGATTTGGTTTTCTCAAGGATATCCTTTGATACAAGATCGCATTTGTTAAGGACTATTATGAACGGCTTCTTAGAACGCGTTACGTCACGCTCAACCTCGGAGTTTCGGGTCTCATCCGGAAACCGCGCATCGATTACCTCAAGAAGGATATCGGCTTTTTTTATGACATCCTTCACCATCGTCTGGTAGCTTGCCATGCTCTGCGCTATGGTTCATGAGGATATAAGGATGTGTTATGAAAACTACCTCTCCCACAAACCTTTTTCCTTAAGCTTCTCAATCACATCTTTCTTTTTCTCAAACTCCATCATCCGAAGCTCCCTGCGCTTTATCTTACCGCTGATGGTTTTGGGAAGCTCCCTGACAAATTCAACAGCCCTCGGATACTTATAAGGGGCTGTTATCTTCTTGACATGCTGCTGGATATCCCCCATAAGTTCCTCCGAAGGTTCGTATCCCTCCTTCAATACCACAAAAACCTTGACAATTTCCCCTCTTAAAAGGTCAGGGCTCGGCACCATCGCGCACTCAAGGACTGCCTTATGCGAATTAACCGCGCTCTCGACTTCAAACGGACCTATCCTGTATCCCGAACTCTTGCAGATGTCGTCAGCCCGTGAATCAAACCAGATGTACCCTGCCTCGTCCATCATCGCAATGTCGCCGGTGAGGTACCAGTCGCCCACAAAGCATTCGGCAGTTTTCTGGGGTTTATTATAATATCCTTTAAACAGCATGGGATGGTTTTTGACAACGGCTATTACTCCCTTCCCGCCAGCCTTCACTCTTTCTCCGGTTTCAGGGTTCACGATTGCTCCCTCAACCCCGGGCGTGAACTTTCCCATCGAGCCGGGTTTTATCTCCATTCCGGGCATAGTGCACGCCACAGCACAGGTTTCGGTCTGTCCATAGCCTTCCCTGACGCTTATCCCGAATTTCTCCTCGAAGAACCTGACAATCCCGGGCGTACATGGCTCGCCTGCCGTCAAAATGACATTCAAATCCGCAAGTTCGTATTTTTTGTTCGCATCATTGAGCGTCGCCATTGCCCGCAGTTCCGTAGGTGTCATGCATGCCCTGTTAATCCTCCATTTATCGAGCAGCTCATACCATTTTTCAGGATTAAACCTGCCAGTGTAATGGAAATTCGCCGCGCCGGCGTTCAGAATAGCCCCGAAAGGCGCCCAGTACCATTTTGCCCATCCGGGTTCTGTGGTTGCCCAGCAGAGCTCATCCGGCTGTGTGTTCCACCAGTAATACCTGTTGAGCCTGTCGAAACAGTACATCAATGAATTGGTGTGGACGACTCCTTTGGGCGCGCCGGTAGTGCCTGAGGTGTAGGTGAAGGCTAATGTATCATCTTTCTTGATTTCTTCAAGCTCTAATTTTCTTGATACATGAGCGGATTCCTCGCGCAGGTTCCTCCATCCCTTTCTCTCCCCCAGAAAGAAAAGATTGTGAATCGGAATTTTGTCTCTTATTGCATCTACCTCATCTGCGACTTCCGGATCACCTGTGATCAGCGCTTTTACCCCCGCATCCAGAATCCTATATTCTATGTCCGCTCTCCTTAGCATTATTGTGCCCGGAACAACAACACCGCCGACTGCCCAGATGCCTGTGCTTGCAGAATAAATATCTATTCCCCGCGGAAGTATCACCATAACCCGATCGCCTTTCTGAATGCCGGATTCTTTCAGGATATTCCCCAGTCTCATCGCATTATCCCACACTTCCCAGTATGCCGCTTTTTCGACCTTCCCATCAGGATGCTCGGTGATTGCCATCAACTTTGTTCTATCCACTGCCCACTTTCTGATAGTATCAACAAAATTGTAATTTTCCGGGATATCCCAGGTGAACTTCGCTCTTTCCTTTTCGTAATCAAATGCTGTAATTTCTTTCCTCATTTCAGTACCTCCTTACCCGAAGTCAGGCTTCCGGTAATATCAACCCCTTTTTTCCAGTATTAAGAACGCTGCCAGGGTAATTATAGTTTTATGAGGTGTTGCAGGCTTCTTCTGTTAAATATCCCACAATCGGCATGTAAAGCGCTTTTCTGTTGTTAAACCATTTCTGCATCATGATAGAGCCTCATGGCCATAATGTGCCCGTCATGCGCGTTTATGTCTATTAACTCTCTCTTTCCTTTTATCTCCCATACAGGAATATGCAAAAGGTCCATTTTGAAGTTTATTTCATCGGTGCCGGGAGCAAAAATCTTGTTTTCAAATACGATTGTATCGCCTATCATTTCATTCAGCCTGACTTCTTTTGTATGTTCCCTGATGATGGAGTTTAAAGCTTTGGTCGCCGCGTCCTTTTGCTGGACGAGCGGCTGGCTTATCTCATAATTCTGGGTAGGCATGAAGGTGTTATCCTGGATATCCTTGTATTTATTAAAAAAATTCTCTCCTGTGAGGGCATGGATATAACCCGCGCCTTCGCCTGTGAGGTCTACCATTTTTGATTTATACTTCTTCTGGATATTAAAAGAATAATTATAATACCATACCGGAATGAATTTTAAAGTCTGGCTTTTTGCAGTTCCTATTTTTGCTTCGGCTATGGACAATGCATCGGATTTCCCGATATTAATTGGAATTGAACGCAGCATTACCTTGATAGTCCGCTCATATTCTTTTTTGGCAGGTTCCTTGACCTGTGCGGCTGCGGTTTCGATTTTCTCCGTGGAGGGCTTTTTTTCCTCATATCCAAGCGCGCCTGCAAGAACTGCCCTGCCTATCTGGGATTCAAGCTCGCTCCTGTCCCAGAGCATAAGCCCTTCGTCAAGGGCCAACATGCGGGTTTTTTCATCAAAGGATTCGGAAATCATTACGCCCTTGCCGTGATAGCTTTGCGCAATATTTGAAAAATACTTGATATTGTTAAAATTGGGATTATTTTCGAATTTTATTAATAAGTGGTCAGAATCTTTTTCAGCAAGCAGGTCACAGATATCTGAGGAACTTGTACTGTAACCGTAATATGTGAAAATATTTTTCACAATGCCTATCACTGCCTGCTTGTTCATGGTCATTATACTTCTTACCTGACTGAAATAGTTTATCTTTCCTATAATATATTCCTGATTATTGAATAGTTATCGAATTCGGTATATTTATAACGCATTGTAATTATTATACTTCAATTAAGATGACAGATATAATGTTCATTATCTCAAGAATCGAGAACATGATGTATGAGGTAACCTTTGACCCGCAGAGGCGCAAAGGGAAAATAATAGTAAATATTTCCATCGTTGATGAAACGGATTTCAAAAAGGTTGTTGGATTCATCAGGCAAGCAATACATAGCGGACTTTCGGTAAGCCCTTATATCAAAATATTACGCGCGGGAGAAAAATTCGGGAATCTCACAATCGAGAAGGGAAAGGTGGGGTTAGCCACAGCCTGCAGCATCACGATAGACGGTGTCCTTCTCAAGGCAGGCATACCGGTTAAACCCAAATTCGGCGGGGTCGTTGAAATACATGACGGCTCGCCTTTAAGGTTCACCGAAATCCTGAGCTATGACAGCACAACGATCGACCCTCTTGACGTATTGATGTCCCAGGAACTCACTTCTGTTGCTGAAATGATAAATACAGGCTCAGGAAAGATACTGGCGAATCTGCGGGAAGCTCCCATGGCGTCAAGGGATAAGATAGAACAGGTTCTTGATACACTTGTCGAAGCCGGATTTTCCTGTATTCTTGAAGTAGGTGAACCCAATAATGATATACTCGGGGTCCAGGTTGGAAAAGACAAAGTGGGGATAGTTGTTATCGGGGGCACGAACCCCATGGCTCTTATCCAGGAGCATGGGATTAATATAGACACTCAGGAGATGTCAAGACTTCTTGATATCGAAGAAATGGTTCACATAGATGAATTGAAATCGGATATTTAGTCCCCAAAAAATTAAAAAAAAACAGCTGCATAAACTATTTAAAGGCTGATTGCCATGTATTTATCGGGGTGAGATAAGTGACCATTAGAAAGATTAAAAAAGTCAAACATAGAATCTGCAAATGTCATTCGTCCTGCGCATAAATAAAGGACTGATTTTTAATAATTTTTGCTATATAATGGGTATGCAAATCGCCATGTAGCGGGGTCTTTATCCCCGGCGTCATCAAAATAACCATAAATATCAACCCTGGTGACATCCTTACCCATATTTTGACTTAGTATATCTTTTAAAGTCTCAGGCGTTATCAGCTCATTTGTCTGGGGTTCAAAAAAGTACCATGAGGTAAATCCGAGAACTGTTGACTTGAATGAAACAATTGCATGGCCGGTTCCGTCAGAGAATGTTACCGCTGCAAAATATGCTTTGTACCCGGCTTTTTCCGAAGCGGCTATCATATCAGCCGTATACTGCCCGCAGACATATTCTTGCGGTGTGTATGCCCTTATATTCAGGTTATAATTCCGGAACCAGTCCACATATTCCCTGTAATTTACTTCCACGGCAATAGAGCGATTGTCGGCATTTGCATGTTTTTCATCGGTTTTTGGGATAATCTCAGTGGGTAAAATGGTGGGCGTCGGTACGGGTGCCTGGACGGTTTTGACTGCAAAAGGCGTTGGAGTGGGAGAATATGATGGTGCCATTACCGTTTCATTGGCCTTATTCCCGCCTATGCATCCGGAAAATAATACAAGGAGAAGGATTAATATTATGTGGTATCTGCCCAAATCTCAATCACCGGTTTTTTCATTTACAAAGGGATTCTCTTTTCTATTTAATGTATAAGCGAAAGAAGATATTTAAATGTGGCGACGTAAAATCCTGTGATGAAGAAAAAAATCAGAAAATGCCATCCAGTAATACATGCAGTGCATTGGCTATTACTATTCCGATAAGAAAAAGGATAATATAAGCGGAAAAAAACACAGCTCCGGATGGAAATGATTTGAAAAGAACATAATATAAAAAGAGCATAATAATACTGATGTACAAAATCCTGACCACAGCGCCGTATACGATATTGTGAGAACTCTGCCTGTGTGCAAAAGCCCATTTGTACGGTAAGAATAAGATTTTTAACCTCCCCCACCTTTTTATTGCAGTACTTTCAGTATCGAGGTCGGGTGTTAAAAAATCGGTGCCGATATAAAAACCAATGCTCAGGGCAAGCAATTGTTCTGGATTAATGGATTCATACAAGGCTAATGCGGCAATTGCAATAAAAATCACATAATTGAATATCCTGTGTGCGTTATAACCTGGCATTATCTGGATTTTAATTCGCTGGCTACGTCCTTTGCAAAATATGTGAGTATCATATCAGCACCCGCGCGCTTTATTGAAATCAACGACTCCTGCACAACCTTTTTCTCATCAAGCCAGCCATTGCTTGCTGCCGCTTTTATCATCGAATATTCACCGCTGACATGATAAGCTGCTGTGGGCATCATGAATTTCTTTTTAATGCGGTAAATGATATCCAGGTAAGGAAGTGCTGGTTTGACCATTATGATATCCGCACCTTCCTCGATATCCAGTTCGACTTCACGCAGCGCCTCATTTGTGTTTGCCGGGTCCATCTGATACGTAGAGCGGTCGCCAAAAGTAAAACCTGAACAGGCTGCTTCCCGAAAAGGTCCATAGAATGCAGAGCAGTATTTTGCCGCATAGGACATTATGGGAATATCCTGGAAATCGTTATCGTCAAGTGCCTTGCGTATAGCTCCAACCATGCCGTCCATCATCCCTGAAGGCGCAACGATGTCAGCGCCAGCGCGGGCGTGGCTTACCGCAATCTTCCCATAAATAGGAAGGGTGGGGTCGTTGAGGATTTCAGTACCGAGTACCAATCCGCAATGTCCGTGGGATGTATATTCATCCAAGCACAGGTCGGTTATTACAACAAGATCTTCTCCGACCTTGTTTTTTATGGCGCGGATTGCCTTCTGGACAACATCGTTGTCGCCGTACGCATGGGAACCTGTCTCATCTTTCTTTTCCGGTATCCCGAACAGTATTATTGCAGGGATTCCAAGTTCAGAAATGCTTGCGGCTTCGTCGGCTATCATCGAAAGCGGCTGGCGAAAATAACCTGGCATGGAATTTATTTCCATCGGCTTTGTTATGGTCTCATCGACAAAGACCGGGCAAATCAGGTCTTTAACCTCCAAGGTTGTTTCGCTGATAAGTGGTCGGAACTTTGATGAACGTAATCTCCGCATGCGCGTGGTGGGGAACATATATGTTTTTATAGGATGGAAAGTATTTAATGATTACCAATAGTCAGGTGTAGTCCGAAATCTTTATAACTGAATAAAGAATTTATTGTGGCTTGAGGAGCAAGTTATGGAATCAAAATATAAGACATTAATCCCCTTAATTATCATATTCTTCATTGTCGGGGTAGCGGTAGGGTATATCGCTCATACATCGAAAACGATAGAGATCCAGAAACCCGTAGAAAAAATAATTTACCAGAACAACACTGTGTATGTAACTGTTACACCCACTCCTCCGATTGTGACCGCAACAGCAACCGCAATTGCGACTCCTCTGGTAAGTGAGTTCACTGTAAGGAATTATGATCCTTCAACTGATACTCCGGCTAAAACAATAGAACTTACAAGCAACGGCGCCAATCCGAATTTCGTATCCATCCACCTTGGTGATACTGTCAAATGATCCATATGTATTACCAAAAACTTACGCAGAGGGAACTATAAACGTGTATTAGATTTTAATAAGTATAAAAAACACACTTCTTTTTTTATTTATTTTTATTCTTTTTGAACACAATCTCATCTTTTTTTGCATCCACTTCAACCGAATCCCCCTCTACAAATTCCTTATTGAGTATCCTCATCGCCAGCGGATCAAGGATTTTTTGCTGGATTGTTCGTTTGATAGGTCTTGCCCCGTATAACGAGTCATAACCGGTTTTAGCTATGAGGTCACGGGCTTTTTCTGTAAGTGAGATGGTGATCTTATTTTCTTCGAGGCGCTTGCCATAATCTCACAATCTGTCTTCTGATATCACTCAGCCAGTTTCAAAGCCATCTTCATGTCAATTGGTTTCATTAAATTAACAAGCTGATAAAAGTGATCATCATCTGTTAAAATATGCCTGACATTTTCCACAACGCCTGTCGCCGCTATCAGTGAATCAACAGTAGGTATATCGTATCTCAGGCGCAGTTCACCCGCGCGTGATGCAATTTTTTGGGTTACGTTAACAAGAATGATCTCTGATGATTTTAACTGCCTGATTGTGGTTTTCATCCTGTCTGTATCTTTCATACCCAGATTTTTTATCAATTCTGTAAGGGAGACAGTTGAAGAGACTGTATTTATCTATCCATCTCGCGATCTTCTATAATTTCTTTTGTTACAGCCTCAATATCAAGGTCAGACCATGTGCCGCAAAGTGACCTGAGTTTTGCCGCAGGGATTAATTTTATCAAACCCTCTTCTTCTAAAAACAGCATTTTCCCCTCTTTCAATCCTCAACATAGACATAATCATCCATAGTTCCGGCATCGGTTTTTACCATCCGGCTGATATTCTTTGGCGCAGCCTGAGAAGGCGATTTCTTGGTTTGCAAAAGCTCATCCTCGTGCCGCAATGCAATTCGCGTAATATCATCAATCAATTCAGAAAGTGGCTTTTTCTTGCGAAATGTCAGGGTCATCTTTGCCTGGAGCATATCAAGAAGCTGTTTTGTCTCATCCGATACCTTGATTGTAGTTGTCATAATAATACTATTATACTTTTATACTAAAAATACTTTTCCACATATTTTGGGAATATTATTTTATAGATATGGTTTGCCCGGAATAGCGCATATTCAGGCAATATAATCGCATCTCTCAAACTCAAAATCATATTCTTTATATAAACCCGAATCAGTAGAGTAAAAGATGTTAAGAACACGCCTCCGGGATTTTATAATCACACACGATGACTGGATATTTGCAGTTGCGGATTATTGCCATGAAGGAGGCATCCGTTCAATCCTCAGGTATGTACCCGACCCTGGAGGTAAAAGGGGCACAGATAAAAAATACCGCAAACTTGATTTTGATGATGCATTCGTGTTTATGAAAAAAGAACGCCCTGAATGGGTGAGCGATGTCCATATTATTCCCTGGGATTCGGTTAAGCAGATACTTGCGCCGAATGAGAGGCTGCCTTCGTTAGTGAAGAAAAACAGTAAAGTGAGAACCATTGTGAACACTCTGAAAGCTATCCCGCTTGATAAAATGGGAGTAACGGGCTCGCTTCTTGCAGGACTTGAAAATGAGTCATCGGATATTGATTTCATTGTGTATGGAAGTTCATGGTTCAAAGCGCGGGATATTATTGCACGGGCAAAAACAGAAAAAAATCCCATCACAGAAATAAGCGATGAGATGTGGCATGAAATTTACAGGAAGCGCAAGCCTGAACTGCCTTTTGATGAATTCCTCAGGCATGAGCTCAGGAAAGGGAACAGGGGCATGGTGGGAGGCACGTATTTTGACCTGCTTTATGTCAGGGACTGGGAGGATATCGTGCCCTGCCTGCGTGGGCGGGATATCGGCTATGAAACAATAGAAGCTACAGTCACGAATGCCGATTTTTCATTTGACAGCCCGGCGATATACAAAATAGACCATCCCGAAATAAGTTATGTGCTGTCCTATACCCACACGTATGCCGGGCAGGCGCTAGTTGGTGAGCGGATAGAGGCGCGGGGTGTTGTGGAGGTCGTGGGGAACCTGAAACGGCTTGTGGTCGGGACGACGCGCGAACCCAAAGGGGAATGGATACGGTCACTGACGCTGCTTGGTGTGTAGGAATTCCCGCATCTCTCAGGATGGTGCGGAAATCATCCTGGGCGCCGAGCTGTTTCCATGGAAGTGTGGGGAATGGGTGGGAGGTCGTAAGCAAATATATTGAAACACATGATGTACACCACGCAAAAAAACGCTATACACAGGCCTCGTCCTTAAGTAGCTTATTTCCCAAGAAATAGAAATTTATCACGTTCTAAACATAAGTTTATAAAATCAATTAACCTTAAAAGTAATATATGTACGACAGGTTCACGCGAAAAAGCAGACTTGGCCGTGGCCATTTACCAATTTTAATTCGAAATGAAGTATATCAACGCGATGACTATATTTGTCAATTTTGTGGGCTGAAATTTACACATGATAATCTGACAATAGACCACCTTGTTCCACAATCGCGTGGCGGCCTAGATGAGATAACAAACTATGTAACTTGTTGCATGCCCTGTAACCAACTTAAAGCTGACCTACCTATTGAAGAATTTTCGAAGCTTGTAAATATTACAATTGAAGATTTACCAGTGCATGGCGATCCTGTCATCGACAACAAGGCTCTTCCAATACAGATTCGTCTATTGCGAAAACGCATATTTGACAAAGCAAGATACGGGAAACTCCGAATTAGTGGTAAGAAGGCTCAAAATAAACTTGAGAAGACTTATCGTCGCGAATTTTGGCAAACACCAGAAGGGCGAGCTATAGAAACTGAATTTTCAAGTCTGCCTGGTCACGTTCGGATAATGATTCCTGAAATTCAAACCATTGCTAAAGATGAAAGAGAATATTTATTGTTAGTGGAACTTGCCAAATCAGCTAACACTCGAAATTTAATAGGTGATGTATTGACAAGTGACTGCCAAATTGAGAGTCGTCTTCTTACTCTCGAAAGCAAAACAAAAGATGAATCTTTAAAAAAGAGAATCCAAAGGGCGTTGCAACGTTATGAAACGGAAACTAAGCGAAGAGGTTTGTAGATCGGGACATACTTGCGCCTGAATTAAGATATAAGACAAAAATCGACAGAACTGTCAAAATCATGAGCATCCTCTGGATGCATCGGAATTTATTCCGTGTGTTCATGACTCTATTATAATGCTCCGAAAAAGACGATAGAAGATCTAAAAATCTTCTTGAAATAATAAAAATCAAGTGCTCATCAGAGTGAGATTTTAAATTCTTTGATATGATTTAGATAACTGAAGGAAAATTTATAATTATGATGGGAGAATATGACGCAAAAGTAATGGTTCTAAAAGAAAAAAGTCATAACATGTCAATAATTAGTCGAATTAAACAAACACTCCCAACCAAACAAGATACAGGTAAAATGATATTTCAAAAATTTGATAAATTTCTACATAAGTTGACAGGTAGCGGAGATAAAATAAGTGAATACAAGACAAGATATTTTCGGATGTTTATTATCACCGTCGTTTTATTGATACTACCAACTTTTCTCCCTGAAATAGTAGTGGGTACGGATAATATATACTATCTCCTTAGTTCTATTTCTCAGGGGCTTGCGGCAGTTTTTGCCCTTGTAATTTCAATATCTTTAATTCTCACACAACTCGTTTTCGCAGACATGCGCGAAAAGAAAGAAAGATTAAGGTATCTTGAATTGGAATTCCAACCACTAACTGTATTTTTTTATATATTTTTTATTTTTAGCATCGTTTTTCCATTATGGCTATTAGCGTTGAATAATTTCGATTCACTTTATATCAAAAGCAGCCTTAGCTTTGCAACAATTTGCCTTTATGGGACGATAGAATTTGCACTTGGATTTAAGCAAAAAATAACATTACTAAATAAAAAGTAGGCCAGTGTACTCTGCATTCTCCTTAAATTGCACACCTGCGCCTGAGAGAAATATAGAATTTCAACAAACCGAAGAAAATACAAAATCCCCGAGCATCCGCCTGATGCTCTTTTTTTTTCAAAACGGAGTCCGTTACTGTATCCACACTCGTTTTCATGTTCCCGAAAAGCGATAGAATCCGGAACACCTATAAAATGCACAAGTCAGGCACCCAGATTCAAATAACTTAATAAGCATAAAATTAAATGATTGAATTATGGAAAGATGCCACATATGCAACAGGACAAAAGAATCCCTTGATAAAAACGAGACATTAATCAGCATTGAATATAATGATGGCCGGAAAGCCTGGATTTGCAGCATATGTAATGGACTGATAGAAAAAATAGCAGAATCAGCCATTCAATCACATTTACGTCGCTTTGACCTTGATTCTCACCAGGAGCTTACTGATTTTGTCAAATCAATCGTTGAATCATATCTTGACTCAAAAACTGAAGAGCGGTCTTAACGTTTAAATATGCTCTTTCACTTTTTCAAAAATTCCCTTGCTTCTTACCTTCTCACCGCTTGCCTCGGCAAACTCCCGGAGCAATTGTTTCTGCCTGTCATTTAACTTTGTCGGGACATCTACCTTTATTTTAACAAGCTGGTCGCCTTTCCCTGAAATATGAAGGCTCGGGAATCCTTTACCACGAAGACGGAATACATTCCCGTTCTGTGTGCCCGGAGGGATTTTCATTTTTGCCTTGCCGTCAAGAGTTGGCACTATAATCTCATCACCAAGAGCAGCCTGCGTGAATGTGATGGTCGCTTCCATTAATATATCGTCGTCGTGGCGCGAGAAAATATCATGCGGCCTGACATTCATTTCTACATACAGGTCGCCGGATGGTCCGCCTTTTTCCCCTGCTTCGCCTTCGCCAGGAACCCGGAGCCGTGAACCTGTATCAACGCCGGGCGGGATTTTCACTTCCAATTTGCGGCGTCCCTGTACTGTTCCAGAGCCGTGGCATGTGGTGCATGGGGCATCGATTACCTGTCCGCTTCCCCGGCATGTCCCGCATGTAGATGTGGTCATGAACCTGCCAAAAGGCGTGTTCTGGGTTCTGCTCACCTGCCCGGTGCCGCGGCACGAAGAACATGTTTTTGGTGATGTGCCGGGTCTTGCCCCGCTTCCATGGCATACATTGCATGTTTCGATCCTTGGGATTTCAAGATCCACGGTTTTCCCGAAGGCCGCTTCTTCAAAATCTATGGGCAATTCATAAAGGATATCAGAGCCGCGCCTCGGTCCTTCACGCCTTTCACCGCCTCCGAAAAAGACATCAAAAATGCTCCCTCCGCCTCCGCCACGCCCGAAACCGCCGACACCGAAATCCCTTAAAATATCTTCAATGTCCGGAGCCGCACCCCTGAAAATATCTTCCTGCGAGTACCTCATATCTATGCCTGCATGACCATACTGGTCGTACTGCTGGCGCTTGGTCTGGTCTTCCAGTACGGCATAGGCTTC
>JAPZAO010000132.1 GCA_027460615.1 Candidatus Methanoperedens sp. | reverse complement strand
CGGCATCCGATACAGTATTTATAATCCACGAGTACAACGCCATCCTCTGTCGCATAGGTCGCCCCGACAGGGCAAACCTGGACGCATGGTGGATTTTCACAATGATTGCAAATTTTAGGAACATAAAAAGCCTTTTTAATTTCTTCAGGAGGGATATCATCAGTAAAACCGTCGATACTTCCGTTTGGTGAATCTATAACTACCTCGCCATCCTGCTTTGTCCTGTACCTTTCAACCCATGTCCTGTAAACAGGTTCATCAAAAGGAACATCATTTTCATGTTTGCAGGCGTTTGCGCATCTTCCGCAGCCTATGCATATACGCGTATCGACAACATAACCCCAGAAATGTTCATTCCAGTCGTATTCACCTGCTGGGATATTTTCTGCTGCCCTGCCTTTCATTACAACGGATTCGATAACGGCAGAGCCAGCGGCGGCCCCTATTATAACTCTACAACCGATTTTAGTGAATTCGCGTCTAGTAACTTCCATTTTCATTCTCCGTTCATATGAACCACGGCTTGTGAGGATTGTGGCAATAAGTGCATTTCAGGTCTTCGCCATGAACTGCCGGATCTATCTGCGGGAACGTGGTTGGTCTTGCTGCACGTTTATAATGACATATCCCGCAATAGTCCCTTGAATCATTTGCAGGCACCGGCATTTCCCTAATATTGTTGACATGTTTTCCGGAAGGACCATGGCATGTTTCACAGTTTACGGTTTTATGCCTGTCAGTGGACCATACCGAATAAATGAGCTTATGACAATTTTCATCACTGCAGCTTGCGGAACCGGCATATTCCACAGGAAAACTTTTAATATCCCCGAGAGAATCGCCCCTGTACCATCCGTATTGTCCGAACGACGAAGGTACAACAAGCGACCTTACGAAGATAAATGCGATTATCGCAAGCGCCAGTAAAGTAAATGCTTTCTTCAAATGCGGCTGCATCAGTTAATCACCAACAAACAGGGGTTCTTCCGGGTTCATAATTCGTTTTTCATCCCTTAATCCCTATTTTTTTCTTATCAGGTACCACGTTGCCAACATTGTGATTATCCCGGTCAATCCTATAAAGCCGGGCGTCCTTGGAACCGGCGTGCTTGTTGGAGTTCCGGTGGGTTTAACAAGCGTTTCAGCTTTCCTTATATCTTTGTTGGCTGCATCCAATTGATCTTCAAAATGCGTTAAATTAAATTCATGCCACATGGGCGCAAGATTCTGAAGCTCTGTCAGCGCATTATCTGCATATTGTTCCGCCTGTGTTACATCGGTTCCGTTCTTTTTAGCCCAGAAAATATCCTGCCTTGTCATTTCAATATTGAATTTCAATTTATTTACTCTCCCCAGCAAATCTTCGGCTTTAAGCGGGATATCATAAGGAGCTATTTTCTTATACACCGAATGGCAATTCCCGCAGGATATCCTGAAATTTTCAGGATTCATGACTGTAAATGTATGAGGGGCATGGCATGTTGTGCATGTCGGCGCAAGTTGCAAGGATTCAAGTTTCTGGTAATGTTTGCTTGTTTCAAAATTAGCAAGCTCATTAGAATGGCATTTTCCGCATGTTTTGGGTACATTGGTATAATAAACAGGGCTTTCAGGATCAGTGGTATTTTTAAAGTTTACATGCGCTTTCTCTTTGGTCGGTTGTTTTGGGTCTCCCCCGTGGCAGGCATCGCATGTCACTGCTTTGAGTGCATGAACAGATTCAGACCACTGCTGATAGTTCGCTGTAGCAAGCTGCCTTACCCTTTCTTCATGGCATTCAAGGGAGCAACCAACATTTATTTCAAGATGTCTTATTCTTATCTGGTTGAACTTCTGCTGCTCTTCAATAAATGGCGTCAGTGTTTTATGGCAATCAATACATGAATTTTCAGAAGCATTTGCACCAGGGACTAAAAAAAAGAATCCTGCTAAAATTATGAATGATATTATGGTTTTATTAAATGATTTCACACTCATCTTACTCAAACCTTCCGTTTTAGACAAATACGTTTTTGTCTATTTTCGTTGTCTATACCTATCCGTTTTTATTGTTCATCTAAACTTTTGTTTTGTATAAATAACTTTTGGTTTTAATTTCATTACATTTCATTATATTTTTATTTTATATTTTCCTGATAAGAACCGCACACATGAATTATGCATAAGAATAATCTATATGTCATCGTATTGAATAGCATGGAATTATCCGATGTACTCAGGAAATTAAAAAATTCGGAGATAAGTCTTGAAGAAGCTGAAATGCAGCTTCGGATAACAAATTTTGAATTATTATCAGATATTGCCAGGGTAGATGTGAACAGGACTACGAGGGTTGGCATCCCCGAAGCTGTCCTCGCCGATTGCAAGACCTGTGAAGAGGTGGTATCCATTGCGCGAGTCCTTTTAAAAAATGAAGGCCGTGCTATTGTAACCCGGGTAAAAGATGAAGATTACAAGGCGTTAAAATCGTTAGCCCATGAATGCAGGGCAAAAATCAGGCTTGAAAAACGGGCAAGAATTATTATCTTAGGTGAGCCTGTCGGGAAAAACGGCGGGAAAGTTGGCGTTATTTCGGCGGGCACTGCCGATATTCCAGTAGCAGAAGAGGCAAAGGTGATAGCAGAGGAGATGGGTTGTTCCGTTACTTCAATATACGATGTGGGCGTGGCAGGAATCCACAGGTTATTCCCGGAATTAACCAGGCTTGTTGAAGCAGGTGTCGACGCCATTGTAGTTGCAGCCGGACGTGAAGGGACGCTCCCGGCAATAGTATCAGGACTGGTCGGCGTCCCGGTCATCGGTGTCCCGGTGTCAACCGGCTATGGGGCAGGCGGGAAGGGAGAAGCTGCACTCCTGTCCATGCTGCAATCCTGTTCCGTGCTCGCGGTCGTGAATATCGATGCGGGTTTCGTGGCGGGAGCATTTGCCGCCAGGATAGCCAGCCTGGCTTCAAAAAACAGAGAGGAAAAAAGATAAGCGTAGCAATCTCTATTTATATCAACAGTATAACTTATTCCAAATATCATTAAATAAACGAAGATTATTTATATGGTGAAAAGTAAATATGATTCTTGTAAATTTCGATTAATATTATATTAAGTAAAAAAGTTGCAGAATACATAATATAAAATAAAGAGGTAAAACAATATGAGAATTCGAGTAGTAAGCTCAAAAGAGGAAATCAACTCCCTTGGAACAGGCGAAAAGATAATTCATCTTGCTTTCAGGCCTTCAAACAAAGATATTTTTGCATTAGTGCAGGCATGCCCCAATGTGAAAGCCATACATGTCCCGAGTTCCTATATCAAGACAATATCGAATTCAACCCGGATGTTCCTGGACATGCAGGGAATTGCCCTCCTCGAAGGAGATGTGTGGGGGCACAGGAAAGACATCAATGAATATTCAGAGGTAAAACCTGCGGTATTTGACAGGATGGAAGAACTGAAATCGCAGGGCATGTCAGAAACTGATATACTGAATAGATTGGGACGGGAAACACGCCTTAGCAAGGATTTATTAAAATTCTTATTGAAAGAGAAGCAAAAGAAGAAATAATTTTTTCAATTTCCTTTTATTTTTCGGACTTTACAATTGGCATTTTTTCTACATTTAATTAGTAATTTATCGCCGTTCATATCAAAAATATTTTTTCATATAGTTCACATCATGAAAAATTGGCAACAACAAACAGCGTAGACCGTCTAAAAAACGGACCTGCTGTTGTTGTTTGCTACCTTAAAGTCCATTTCTACTCAGATTTCTCAGTCACCACAAGGGGGCGCATCATATCATGCTCTTCATGCTCAAGGATGTGGCAGTGCCACACGTACTCATTTCCACCTGTGCGCGGGCTTGCCGGAACTTTGAAAGGAACCTTGGGCAGGTCGAACTTCATGATGACTGTCGTGACTTCGCCAGGATTCATCTTCACCGTTTCCTTCCATCCCAACTCGGTTGAAAGTGGACCGCGTGCAGGTCCTTGATAGGTCGGCACACCGCTTGCATAATGGTAATTGCCAAGCGCGTCTACGAACGGTTGCCGGGCGAGGAGCTGGACATTAACCAGATGGAAGTGCATGGGATGCGTGTCAGCCGTGAGATTGGCGATCTGCCAAACTTCTACCGAGCCAGCTTTTATTGTCTCTGTTGTAGCATCCATATACCCTCGCGCATAATTGTTGGGAGCGTCCGGGTTTGATGGGTCCATCGAGAATCCGGCAGGCAGGGGTATTGTCTGGTTTGTCCCCAGCATCTGGATCAAACGACCATCCTGATCGAACACTTCGTTCAAAGTCAACTGGCGGACTGTTATCCTGTCTCCCCTGGTTGTTCTTGATGGCAGGTTCACTACGCCACCCTGTATCACCGAACCCGGAGGCAATAGGAACGGATCAATTTTGGAGTCATGATCGAGCGCAAGTTTTGTAGTTGTATTTATTTTCAGAGTTTTATCTGCTGACCCTGTGATAGTAGTACCGACATCGAACCGCATGATTGTCCCTGTGTCATTTCCAACCGGATTGCCACTTGCGTCGACATGTGGATACCTGTTAAGCTCGTCCCCACCCGGATACGGCGCAGGCGCGTCGTTGCAGAGAATGAAATTTCTACCGGCATAGCCGCTAAAGTCAACAATAATGTCCCACCGTTCGGCAGGGGCAGTGACGAGACTTCCACCGGGATTCGCGGGATCCACTGTAGTATTGGCTGGAGCATCCACAAATATCATCTGCGAATGGTTGACACTCGCTGGATTTGCCAGGAAGCCGCCTTCTGCTCCTATGACGAGAAAGGCGGGACCAGGTTTGGTAAAATCCGGCTGCCCGGTGCCATTATCCTCGAAGAGCATCAGGTTCAGGAAGCGTGCCTGGCAGGCGTTGAGGATGCGCAGGCGATAGCGGCGCGGTTCCACATCGGCTTTGGGAAAGACAACACCGTTCGCAAGCATCGTGTCTCCGAACATCTCCGGTATGCAAGAGGGATCTTGAGGAAGAGATGGCCTGGAATCCAATGTCCACCGCTCTGGTTCATAGGTGTGCGGGTACCACAGGCTGCCCGGAGTATTTACGCCTGTCCAGGTGGGATCAGTTGTAGCAATGTCGGCTCCTACAAAGATTTTGTCCTGGATGATTATCGGAATCTCATGTCCGCCGTTTTCAATAAAGTCGGGCAAACCTGATTTTTGCAGATTTTTCTCGAAATTATCGCGTATGATATATGCGGATGCTATTCCGGCGTATGCATTCAGGCGTGTGATGTCATGCGCATGGTCGTGGTACCACATCATGCGAGCGCTCTGATCGTTGGGATAGTAGTACTCGGCCTGGCCTGGCTGGAGTTTTTTGTTCAACAATTTAAATACATTTCCGGCTGAACTCGGAACACTCGGGCCGTAATTACCGC
Organism: Candidatus Methanoperedens sp.; assembly: GCA_027460615.1. Classification (GTDB taxonomy): domain Archaea; phylum Halobacteriota; class Methanosarcinia; order Methanosarcinales; family Methanoperedenaceae; genus Methanoperedens. The sequence goes on along the minus strand of JAPZAO010000132.1, from coordinate 7,699 downwards.
CGGGATCAAACCATGTCATTGGACCGCCATCGCTGATCCAGGGAACTAAACCGCCGTGCAGATGCGTGGAGGCTGAATTCACCCGTCCCTCCGCCGCATCGGGAAAGTTCGCGCTGACGTCAACAGGCAGGATGTGTGTACCCGGTAGATTATTGTTGACCGTGATCTGGACTGGCGTGCCTCTTTGAGCGACAATTATGCCTCCGAGATGTTTTTGCGTTGGAACACCTGTTACACCCAATGCAGTCCGTGGATTGTACCCCCAGAGCGTGGTTGGGCCAAGATCGGGATGCAGGGTATCCTGAAATTGGTTTATGTCGATAGTGTAATGCTTGGCCTTTATGTCGCCATCGTCCCAGGAACGTGTTCCATCCGGTACTGCCACGGGTATTGCACCCGGTCCTACGCCCCTGAGCGGCTGGGCAAACTTAGCCAGCCCTGTGCTATTGTAGAATGCACGTGCTGTCGGAAACAGGTCAAAGTTCAATCCTTTCCCCAATGCTATAACAGCCGCAGTCGCCCCTGCCATCTGCACGAATCTTCGCCTGTTCATTCGAAACATATCTTTTGTTTTTAAGCTGTACTCACTAACATCCTCACTCTTAACATTTTTTTTCTTCATAACCTCACCTGTTTTACACCTTTTCGATACGGGTTCTTGCCTGAATGTTTTAAGTGACCCTTTGTTTTATTTAATACCCCAAATTCAAGGCAATCTCTCCAATTGCCGTAAGAATAAATATTACGTTTTCTATTATTAATAATTAACCGTGATATTAGCGTTACGGTATTCCTTTTTAGAAAAAAATTTGATGCAAGGATTTGGATTTAAAAATCCTGTTGAGGAAAAGTCAGTGAAAAAATAATTTTTTTTATTTTTCGGATTTTACAGTTGGCATCTTTTTCTGTATTTCATCCAGCAATTGCTCGTCGCTCTTCCCTTCAATTGCTATCCCGAGGTCTTTTGCCATCGTTCTGATCCTGGAAGACTTATCCGACGGCGATTTATTTTCCTTGAGTGATCTCTCAAAATCCTTCATTTCAAGTTCGCTCTCTTGTTTTGCTTTTTTAAATTCACCTGTCGCCTTGCCAAGCGACCGCGCAAGTTCGGGTATCTTGCTTGCACCGAAAAAGATGATAATTATAACAAGTATAAGTAAAATTTCCTGTGTTCCAATTGCCATATTAAACGCTCGCTTTTGTTTCCGGTGAAGGTTGTCCGGATCTAATTGTTGACCTGATTTCTTCAATAAGTTGTTCGGTTGTCTTATTCTCTGTCTTCAACCCAAGTTCTATTGCTAAATTATGGATTTTTGTGTCTTTCTCATTTAGTGGCTTATCCAGGTGCTTTAACTCGTTTTCAGTTTCCATCTGGGCTTTCTTGAATTCCCCTGTGGCTTTGCCAAGGGAGCGTGCCAATTCAGGGAGTTTTGTCGGTCCGAATAAAATTAAAGCTACTATCAAAATTAATATCAATTCTGAAGTTCCTATCATATATCTTATATTGATTTACTTCATTACTTAAATCTTTGCACACATAATCCGGATTTATCTTTATTTTGACATAAGACAAATCTCTTCTGAATCGCTGTTATATCCAATTAATCCTGCATGTCTTGTCCAGTTGATTATTATCCTGAAATAACTCTCGATATCAGAGGTAGCAATCTTGTCCTGGAGGAATTTCAAGGTCTCTTTTTTACTGATTTTGTGCTCATCAGATTCCATGAGCAAACTTGTGAGTTCTCTTATAATCCCAACATCTGCAACCTTATCCCTGATGATTTTTTTCCTGTCCCTGATACCCGTGTCAAGGAGTTTCTGTGCATCTCTGGTCAATTCGACATTGCCGTCAGCCACCCTGACAAAACCGAGTAATTCGGCGCCGTCTATTGACGGGAGTATTTCATCGAGTTCAAGGTCAAAATCAGCGGCAAGGCGGGCAGCATCTTCTATGCCACCGGAATCGTTGACCACTTCAAGAAGTCCTATTATTTCGCTTATTGTTGCTTTCGGGAAAATCATGTTTTACCTATACTATTAGAGAATACACTTTATCAACCCATCGGTAGAATTCCGGATCTTTCCTGTTACGCGGTCTTTCCAATTCGATTTTTAAATCCGCAACGATTTTACCCGGGCGCGGTGAAAGAATAATAATGCGGTTAGCCATGTACACCGCCTCCTCCACATTATGCGTCACCATGATTACCGCATCAGGCGGCATGCTGGCCTCTGCCCAGAGCATCAGGAGTTCATCTTTTAAGTTCTGGGATGTAAGTGCGTCAAGAGACGAGAACGGCTCGTCCATGCATAACAGTACCGGTTCCACAGCCAGCGCCCGCGCAAACCCGACCCTCTGCTTCATGCCGCCTGAGAGTTCCCGCGGATAAACCCTTTCAAAACCGTCAAGACCCACGGCTCTGATATATTTACAGGCAACCTTTTCCGCTTCTTCCCCCTGCTTTTTTGATTCAAGCACAAGCTCAATATTTTCTTTGACGGTGAGCCAGGGAAAAAGGGCAAAATTCTGGAAAACCATAGCTACCTTCGGGTTATCGGGCGCAATCACTTCGCCTTTAAAAAAAACTTCCCCGGATGTGGGTTTTTCAAGTCCGACGATTATTCTCAAAAGAGTGCTTTTCCCGCATCCCGACGGACCTACAATGCATATAAAATCATTATCTTCAACTGTGAAATTAATATTGTCGAGAACCTGTATCTTATTACCGTCCGATTCATAGGTCTTTGATACATTTTTTATTTCAGCAAGCATCGGTGCCTCTAATCGAATTTATATTTTGCCAGCGCTTTCCTGTACATTGGCTGCCATATAAGCCTGTTAAGGAATATAATAGTTACAGCCATACCCAGTACAGATAACATGACCATGCTTGAATCAGGCGACTGGAACGTTGCCCTGTCAAGCAGGTATCCTATGCCGAACAGGTGAAATTCCTGCCCTTTAAAAACAATATACTCAGCCACTATTAACGTGTTCCATCCGCCCCCCCATGCCGTAATGCTTCCTGTAATAAATGATGGGAACAAAGCAGGCAGGAGAACTTTTTTCCAGTAGAGCTTCCCTTTTATCCCGAAAGACGCTGCGACACTATCTACGTCTTTGGGTATCGATTTCACCCCGGCTATCATATTAAAAAGCAGGTACCACTGCATACCCAGAAGTATGAGGATAATTGCCGCAATATCCAGGCTGCCGTATCTTATGAAAATAACCACCATAGCGGGAAAAAGTGCGATAGCAGGGATAGATGCGGCAACTTCCATAACCGGCATGAGATACGATGACGCTTTTTTGTTTCGCGCAATATAAAAGGCAGCCGGAATAGTCCATAAAATACAAATCACATACGCAACGCTTAACCTGAGGAATGAATACACAATGGCGAGCGGAATGGAATAAGCATCACCTGGCAGGTTCAGGAGCATTTTGGAAATCGAAACAATAAAAATATATGCAACGTACGCAAGGGTTGAAATTAGAATAAGATACCCCAGGAATTTTAAAGTTCTCTTAATCAATTTATGCTTATGGAATATTATGTACAATGAAACCATTATTTTTGAGAAGAGCTCGAAAATTGAACGGAATAAATATTTGATTATCCGCATATTGAAAATAAACTCGCCCGGTTTTTTTTCACCCGCATATTCATAGTTATATTTATCAGCCCATGACTGCATGGGTTTCCAGATAAATAATTCAAGTATAAGTATGATAATTACCAGGACGGATAATCCGACAAGCATCAGGGCGATTTTCCCCGAATATGTCGTATCTATCAGGAAGCTTCCAATCCCCGGAAGTTTGTACGTATCCGACCCTGCCGAAATAATCTCCGATGCCACTAAAAAGAACCATCCTACAGACCATGATACGATACTGTTGTACACCAGTTTCGGGACGCAGGCGGGAAGTGTAAGGCTTTCAAGACGCTGCCAGCCGCGAAGCCCGAAACTATCTGCAGCTTCAATGAGTTCTTTTGGGATGGTGGTCAGGGATTCGTAAACCCCAAAAGCCATGTTCCATGCCATGCTCGTAAAGATGAGAAAAACAGCGGCGAATTCTACCCCGGTCCTGCCCGGGATAAGACCGATAAAAAAAAGAACTGCAGCAGGGAAAAATCCGAGTATCGGCACAGATTGGAGAATGTCAAGAACTGGCATCATTATTTTTCTTGCATTCGTATTTGTTGCGGCAGTATAACCGAACGAGAGGGCAAAACAGAGGGCAAAGAAATAAGCAAAACCCATTCTCAGCAACGAAGACCCGGCATAATATGGTAGTAATTTAAGGCTTGGAAAGTCGATAATATCAAAAAAATAGAATGCTGATGTAACAGAAATTAAAAATAATATGATTAACAGGATAAAATGTCCTTTCTTCATCGGCTAAATGAAGTCATAGAATGTATATAATTCTTTTTCAGATTTTCCGCTTTTTACTGCAAAAATTCACAAACGACTTCGCAAAATCAGTATATGAAGCCGCATGAAGGTGCGCGTATGCGGCAAGAGTATTGTTTACAAGTATGCCGTCAAGCTCGCCCTTTATTCCGGTTCCGCGCTCAAGCCTGATAGCGAATGTTGTATCTTCGGGAATATCAACTATCTCGGAATGGTGGAATTCATGTCCTATGAACGAAGCGCCGGCTTTGCCAATCACGTTATCTCTCACAAAGCTGCCCACGTTGTAACTCACAACCCTTTTGTGGCCCATCAATGTCTTCCCTGGGATAGCCCCGACCATCGCAAACGTTCCGCCCTGCATGTCAGCCATGTGGTAGTTCCCGCTTCCTGAGACACCTGTCGTGATTTCCTGCGTAAGATACATAAGCCCGCCGCATTCCGCATAAATAGGAAGCCCAACGGATGACGCCTGTTTGATGGATTCCCGCATTGAGATATTATCTTCAAGTTCATGCGCAAACAACTCAGGATATCCACCGCCGATATACAGCCCATCCACCTCAGGCAGGACTGTGTCGTTTACCGGGCTGAAATAAACAAGTTCAGCCCCCGCAAGCTCAAGCAGTTCAAGGTTATCCCGGTAATAGAAATTAAATGCCTCATCCAGCGCCACTGCGATTCTGACCTTCTTTTTCATGGATTGCGCTTTGAAAATATTTTCTTTGGGTTTCGGAAGGGGTTCTGCCGATTCGGCAACTGATATGAATTTATTGATATCAATCCCTTCTTTAATAATAGTCTTTATCCTGCCCAGGTTTTCATCAAAATCAGCAAGCATTCGCCTTCCTTCCATTGCAGGAATCAATCCGAGATGCCGCATCGAGATTTTCATGGAATCGTTGCGTGGGATTTCCCCGATAACAGGCGTACGGGTATATGTCTCGATTGCAGTCCTCGCCTTTTCACCGTGGCGTAAACTTCCGATGTTATTCAGTATTACCCCGGCAACGTTCACCTCAAGGTCAAAATTCTTATATCCCGAAACAAGAGCCGCAGTGCTGCGTGTTATGCTTCTTGCGTTGATTACAAGGATGACCGGGCACTTCAGTATCTTGGCTATCTGGGCTGTACTTCCGATATCGCTCGTGGCTGAAAGCCCCTCGAAAAGCCCGCGCACACCCTCGATAACTGCAATATCAGCCCCCTCATTAGCATGTGAAAACACTTCCTTCACAGCAGGCTCGGACATCAGATAACCGTCAAGGTTGCGGGAATGCCTGCCCGTTACCTCGGTGTGGTAACTCGGGTCGATAAAATCAAGCCCTACCTTGAAAGGCTGCACCTTATAACCCATATCCCGAAGCACCGACATGATGCCGATTGAGATTGTGGTTTTCCCGGCTGAAGAGCGGTCTCCGGCAATGAGGATGCGGGGAATGTCTGTATTTTTTGTCATATTGATTGGTTTTTGTGTTGGATGTGCACCGCAGAGTCGCAAAGACCGCAAAGATTAAATTTTTCCGTGCTTTGCGTCCTTGGCGTCTTTGCGGTTATTTAAATTTTTGTCAATTCTCTTAACCTGATATCATTAAGCGGCACAGGGATTTTACCTTCGTTTCTCGTCATAATACTGTGCGCAAGTTTGCGGTAAACCCCGGCAATACCGGAATCTGGCGCCTTTTCAATTACTGAAAAACCTTCTCTTTCGCATGTCTGCACAAGAACGTCCTTCGGGATAAATGCAAGAAGCTGGCTCCCGATTTCCTTTGCGAACTCGCTGACTATGTTTTCCTCGTTGGGCGCGCCGCGGGAGTTGCAGATAACGCCGTTTAACGTCATCTCAAGGCGCGAAAGTCCTTTGCAGATATTGTTGGCTGCATACAGCGGCATATATTCACCTGAGGTAAGCACATAAGCTTCGTTCACAAGCCCTTTCTTTACAGGCGCAACAAAACCGCCGCACACGATATCGCCTGGCACATCGTATATCACAAGGTCTGTTTCCTCAATCGCTTTTGATATTTTCTTAAGCAGGCTTATTGCCACAATGATGCCCCTTCCGGCGCATCCTATTCCAGGCTCAGGACCTCCTATCTCGACGCATTTGACACCCTTGTATCCATTGAATACGATATCCTCTTCTTTTATGTCCATCCCCTCACGCATCAAGTCCATGATCGTGGGGATGCGCCTGCCGCGCAATAACGTAATGGATGAGTCGCTCTTGGGGTCGCACCCTATTATTGTGACGCGGTAGCCGTCGTCGGCGCACGCCGCCGCGACATTTGAGGCTGTGCTTGATTTCCCGATGCCGCCTTTTCCGTAGATTGCAATTTGCTTAGGCATCTTTGCTCATCTCCCGGAGCGTCGCCCCGAATTCCGACTCCACTATGTGGCTTACCCCGAGCGTCTTTGGATGCAGGTCGATTTCAACCACAACGTGTTTGTGCCCCATTTCTTTTAACGGCACTACCTGTCGCGGCCCGTTCGTGATTGAGAATAATTCCATATTCTTTATGTTATCCATGGGAAGGGCATGCGGTACGCCTGTTATTACTGCAAAATCATAATCTGAATATTTCTCGCCGATTATCTCACTCGCCTTATTTCCCGCTACCGGGTATTCATCAAGCCCTCCGATGATATGATGAAGCTTCATCCCTTTCTGCTTAAGATCGTCTTGAATTTCGCGGGCATTTCTCCTGTTCTTGGGGAGACCCAGGTTTTCATCAAGGTTAGCCATGTTCACGATGTTTAAGCTTTTGCCTAGCTTTTCAGCCGTCTGTGCAACCGCGAGGTTGATATCGGCGAACATGAACGCGGTTTCTTTCTTGGCATTGAGTATATTTAATCCTTTTTTGCCCTGTTTCATAAGCTCAAGCAGCCTTTCCGCCACTTTATATTTCAAATCTCCCCTGCTTGGTTCGAGATATTCCTGGCTTGCAGCACCGTGGCGTTTTTCAACCATGGTGGCTTCCTTCAGGAGCATCTTTTGCCTCTCAAATTCAGCCTCGCTGATAATCCCGCATGCAAGTGCGGACTCAAGCGCCATAATAACCCCTTTTGTATTATCCCTGTAGCCTGCATGCACTTCAACCTCGATAACAGGCACGTCAGGCTGGACTTCAGTAACAGCCTCATGCAGTTCTTCGCCGATTATCATGCTTGCGCACGTCCCTACAATTCCTATTCGTTTGGGATTGAATCGCTCGATAACCTTTTCAAGCACTTCGACAAGGGCATCATGCCCACCGAATACGAATCCCGA
>JAPZAO010000131.1 GCA_027460615.1 Candidatus Methanoperedens sp. | reverse complement strand
CTACGACGCCGCCGGCCCGGTCAGCCTGAGCATCGATGCCAAGGCCGGCGCCGATAAGCTCACCATCACCGGCGGCCCGGGCACGGACACCAGCACCATCGGCCGGTACATGGTGTTCCACAGCGGTCCGGGCACGGCCGGGTCGCCGGGGTACTACTACGTCTCCGGCAACAACATCGAGACGATCATCGACAACGCCGGCACCGGCGCCGTGCAGAAGGTGACCCTCAACGACGGCCCGGACAACGGCGACTGGTTCAGGGCGTATGCCCAGTTGCGGAGCGGCTACATGCAGAGTGCGGCCGGCAATCCGAACGTCTACAGCAACTCGGCGTTCGGGTACGACTCGATCAACGGCGGGGCGGCCCAAGGCGGGACCGGCGACCGGGCGGACCTCTACGACACCGACGGCAACGACCTGTTTGTGGCCAGGGCGGGGGCCTTGTCCAACCCCGCCAGCTACATCTCGCGGCAGAGCGGGGGCACGGGCAATCCTGCCAGGGTTCAGGGAAGATAATGGCTATAATCGGGATAATAGCTATGCTGTCGGCGCTTAATGCTTATCTCGTTGCGGCATCCAGAGTTGTCCAGAACATATCATTTGAACACAGGTTACCCCTGCTTCCTGATTTAAGCAAGAACGGTACCCCGTATATCGCAATAATAATCAGCACCATTGCAGGTGCATCGCTTCTACTTTTCAGCAATCATTTTGCAGAGCTTGCAACTATTTCTGTTATTGCAACGCTGCTGCCTTATATTTTCATATGCGCCTGCGCAATGAAGTTGTTTGACCGGCCCAAAATCCGTGCAATTGCAGCGATTGGGCTTGTTTCTACACTGGCTATTCTTTTGACCTCGATTTTATAGGCGCTTACATTCAAGCACTGCTGCGATTGCAAACGCCTCTGCGATGGCTATCGCTGCCCAGAATATAAGCTCCAATCCTATAAGCAGAAAAGGCTCGACGAACTGGTTAAATGGGGTGAAGAATTCCCAGAAAAGAAACGAGAGGAAAAATGTGAGAAGCGCCATTCGCAAAGCTCTTGCCCTTATTCCTTGAGGCCATGAAGGTGCAAGCCAGTCATAAATGAAAGCATGACCAATGGCAAATAGAATAAACCCGAGAATAATCGGAGCCGGATTTGAAACCACCAGAGGCAGTGGTTCGATTTGAGTCCAGACAGCTACCAGCTTGCGGCTCTGTATTGCGGGGTCAAGAAGTATGCCTCCTCCATTCCACCCAAAACCAAGCAGGCGGAACGTAAGCAGCATGGCTGAGTTCAAAGCAGCGCCTCCTGCCAGACCTGCAAGAAGTATTTTGTGAATAGAATGTTTCATGAGTTCACTTGCACGCTAAAATACGAGCTATTATTATACCCTCTACTAACGAGCCGGGAAGGAGTAAAGCAAGCTCTAATAGATTTAGCAGGAATGGTTCGCCCAGGAGCGTGTGATAGATAAACCACTCTTGAAAAACCCAGAACATCAGCCATATTACCAATCCCCATGATAGTCCTTTTTTCAACCATGAATTACCTGGAACCGAAGGCATTAAAATGAGAAAAAGCCATGAATGAATCACGCTCAAAATCACTAACCCTGAGACTGAGAGAGGGATATCTCTAAGAGGTGTAATTTCAAGAAATAGTTTACTCTGAATAGAAGAATTATACAGGATCGATTTGATAAAAGGAGTTGAAAAAATCAAGCCCGACACGCCGTTTCCTAAAAATCCACCGAGCAAACCCGCGAGAATTATTTTCCCTGTGCTGTCTTTCATAACCTCTCCTATGTGTTTATTATTCCGGATTGTTTATAACCTTAGCGCACTCAAAACCAGCCTTTATCGAGCCGTTCATGCTCCTCTCAGGATAATTCGCCTCTGAGAACATGCCAGCCAGGTAAAGCCCCTCAATATTTGTCCTATAAGGAAGGACTTTTTTACCATAGCCTGTTTCATACACTGGCGCCGTGTCAATATCCCTGCGCAAGCGCCACCATTTGACCTTTTTGCGAAATCCAGGAAAAAGTTTTTCAAGCCCGTTCTGGTATAATCCGATGACCTCATCGTCACTTGATTTCCAGAGCACGCTGCCAGGATTCTGGAAATATGAGGTAACGTACATCAAATGTTCCCCGTAATCCGAAACCGGGATGAAATTGGTGTGTTCTATCACGGCGCCGAAAAGAACGTCTTCCTTGATATTCAGCCAGTAAACATCATCCATGATATTTTCAGTCAATCCAAAGAGAGCGCATGCTGTTCCCTGATAACTGATGTTCATGTCAAGCCCCAAAAGGCCGGGGTCTATTATTGTTTGCAGGACATGAGGCGAAACTGTCGAAATAACCCTATCACATTTAATGTTCTCGCCATCCACAACCACCCTTTTGACTGAACCACCGGCGACATCTATTTTTGAGGCGTTGCCCTGTCTTATTATGCCTCCTTTTTTCTGGACGCTCTGCGCCATTTTTTCGATGAGCGCATGAAAGCCCCCGCGCATGTATCCCAGGTGCTCGCCTTTTGCGCCCCTGTTTGAGCGGATACGAACCCGGCCAAGGAGCCACGCCGCAGACACCCGTTCTTTGTTGTCCCCGAATTTGCTTTGAAGCAGCGGAAGAAAGAAATTATTATAAACCGATTCTCCTGCAGTGTCGAGTATCCATTGTTTTGCAGTAATATCGTCAAAAGGAGTAGAGTCTTTTATTCTTCTGGCTTTCAGCACAAGCAGGGTCAGCCTGATAACATCCATGAGCGGCAGAGCTTTCAGGATTTCGATAGGCGTGTTCATCGGGTATATTTTGCCGTCGAAATAATACCCAGTCGAGCCTCGCAGCCATTCAAGTTTGTTGCCCAGGCCAAGCTCGTCAATGAGGGCTATGAGTTCTTTATCGCTTGAAAAAATATGATGGTAATATTTTTCGATATGGTAACTATCGATTTCATAACTTGACGCCATGCCTCCGAGTTCAGGCTCTTTCTCGATGAGGATTATTTCGTCCCCGCCTGCGAGCCTGTAAGCTGCGGCAAGTCCTGCAAGCCCGCCGCCGATGATTACTGTGGTCATGATAAATTCCTGATATTCATTCTTGCTCTAAAGAATATGGTTTGCATAAATGGAACGAAGGTTGCTTATCTATTGCGTATCTATCCGCCATTTTGAGCGAATCTCTTTTATGCCTTCATCGATTTCCTTACCTGTTAGCTCTCCTTTCCAGATTCCCCGCAAGGGTGCAGTCTCTCGTTTCAAAATCATGCTGGACTCACTTTTATATTCATCGGACATTTTAATCTCACGGCATTGCTTTCACTTTTGTGCTTTTCTGATTATCTTTGAAAATAACTTTCTTTTTAAATATTTGGAGCCTTTTATTGATATCTTCAAAAATATAACTGCCTTTTGCAAGATTCTGCGCTTCTAAATAATAATCCATTGCACGCTTTATATCTTTTTTTAGAACAAAAATATCCCCGATGTTCCTCAAAACTCGGGCGTTTTCTATTCTGTTACCCATTTGATTAAAAATATCTAATGCCTTCTCATAATACTCTAAAGCCTTATCAAGTTCTCCTCTCTTTCCATAAACAACGCCTATGTTTCCAAGTCGGGTTGCAATTCCTTCTTTTCTTTCCAATTCTTCATCGAGTTTCAATGCTTTTTCGTAATAATCCAAAGCCTTATCAAGTTCTCCCTTCTTTCCGTAAACTGCGCCCATATTCCCAAGATGCACTGCAATTCCTTCTTTTCTTCCCAATTCTTCATCGAGTCTCAATGCCTTCTTGAAAAATTCTAAAGCCTTATCAAGTTCTCCTTTCTTTCCATAAACTGCGCCCATATTCCCAAGATATATTGCGATTTCTTCTTTTCTTCCCAATTCTTCATCGAGTTTCAATGCTTTGTCCAAAAATTCCAAAGCCTTATCAAGTTCTCCCTTATTTCCGTAAATTGCGCCTATGTTCCCAAAATCTTTTGTAATGCCAACTTTATTTTCTAATTCTTCGTCTAATTCCAATGCCTTCTTATGATAATTCAAAGATACATCAAGCTCGCCCAAATAATAGGATATTACCCCCAACTCACTCAAAATATTGCTCTTTTCTTTCTTATCCCTGACTTTTTTAAGAAGATATTCGTTTATTCTTTTCCTTCTCAGCAGGTCGTCTTTGTCTATATAAGTAAGAGGTGTAATTAAAGCTTCCAGCGCCTCAAAAGTCAAACCTCCTTCGATTTCTTTGAATTCATAATAGTTCCCTCTATACCGCCAGAAATCTGGTGCTTTTCGTATTACGCTCTCAGAAAACCCTTGATTGTAAAATACTATATTAGGAATATTCACTTCATAGAAAAGCTCTCTAAAATTATTCAATGTGTTAAGTAAATCTTCGGTAGCTTCTTCCGGCATATTCCACATTAAAACATGCGCGCCATCGAATTTTTTCCTTTTCAAAATATCGATAATTTGCTTCCCATTTGTTACTCCAATCACTTTGGAAGTGAATCTCCCCCTCAAAGTTTGGATAATTCTATCCCGATAAAGCGGAGAATTAACCACGCACAATATCAGATTTCCTTTACCTTTTGAAATCTCAAGCTCTGCTATTAATGTGTCTATTTCTTCAACATCTTCGATTCTGTTTTCCATTTCTCCACCAGTGGCTGAAGTAACAGGTTAATATCACACCATCTTCCCTCTTTATCCTCATACTCTACAGCAGTCAGACTGAACAACAGTTCGCGCGTTGTGGAATCGTCTATATTCTCATCACGGGCTTCCTTCGTTGCATAAATCTCTAAAAGTCGCTTTTTATGCGCCTCTGTAAGTGTCCTATCAAAAGTTCTTCTCAATTTCTCAAGCACTTCTTTTATTTCTTCTTTTGTTATCTTCCCTTTCTCTTTCCTGTGTGCTTTGATAGTCGCATCTCTCATTACAGAAATGAACTCGGAAGTTTTCCCCGTAGAAAATATAGCTTCATCTAAAGCGGTTTCTTCTATCAGACTTAAATCCATTCTACATTCTACTAATTGCCTGTAAAAATTGAAGTTCTCTTCATTTATTTTCTTTCCATCTTTGCTTTTCAGAGGAAGCTGGGGAAGAATGACATCGTCATCAAAATCATGCCTGACGTTCTCATAATAAGGATTAAAAGCAAGTGGTATTGGGAATGTGTAAATTATAAAACAATTTGGCTGAATCATTAATCTGTAGTTTTTATAAAAAAAGTCCTCAGCCTGCTGTCCACGCGTTAGTTTATCAAGGTCGTCAACAACTACAACAATTCGCTTGCTTGCTTTATTTTCTACTTCTCTAATAAGCCAATTAAGTTTTTGGATAAGATCGCTTATTTTTGTTTCAAGTTCTTTTCTAATATACTCCCTTGTTTTTGCTTCACTTCCTAATTTTAAGATTATAAGATTTGAAAAAGATATGCCAGCTTTACTATAACTTGTAACGTCCTGCTCCGATACCTTCGTAATGTTCATCATGAAATCCTTGAAATCATCTTCAATATCTTTTTCCAGCTTAACCTCCTTCGCAGCAGTATCATAGATTTTCAAAGCCAGTGAAGCGAAGAAATCCCTGAAATCAAAATCACTGACATTCAATTCATTGATTGAATACCTGACAATGATAAACTTGTCCACATCAATCAATCGAGATAGCCTGTTCAATTCTGTGCTTTTTCCACTTCCTCTGAAACCAAGAAAAAGGTATTTTTCAGCATTTGTAGCATGCTCTATCCTGTCTTTCAGTTCTTCTATTGGAGAAGGCGCCCCCACAGGTCTTTTCACATAAAAATCCTCAAATTGTTCAACCGTCTTTAACGGTTCCACAACGAAGTTGTTGTATGCTTCAATCAGGTTTCTTGCTTTTGGCATTTTAATCTAATTCTATCTATCCCTATAACATATTAATTCTTTCACATCTTTAAACAAGGAATATTTTATAGATGAAAAATATTAAAAAATCCTATAATCCCTCACTTCTCAATAATCGTCTCCTCAATCTTAATCCCGAAATGCCTCGCCGCCGCCTCAAAATACACCAGCACCTCATCGCCCTCCTTGAGCGCGGTCACAGGCACGGGCTTCCCATCGGCGCCGACAAGCTTTATCGTCTCTGCATTCTGGAGCAGGGTCTTTATCTTCGTCCCTTCCACCTCAGCCTCCACGAGCATCAGGGGGCGGCGCTCAATCTTGACCCGACCCACAACAGCAGGCCGCGTCTCGCCTTCCGAATCAATTATCAGCACCTCATCGCCCGAGGCAAGCTCTGAAAGGTAGCGCGTCTTCTCGCCCACCCTGATATAGGCATGGACCGCACCTGCATTCACCCTGAACGGGCGCGCGGCAACGTACGGGCTTTCCTCGGATTCCGAATGCACAAGGAACAGTCCGTTGCTCTGCGAACCTATAAGCATCCCTTCTCCGGGAACCATGAGCGAGGCTGTATCCACGCAAACCCTGTCGCCCATGCCGACCTGTTTTACCTTTGTCACAGTGGCTTTTACAAGGGGGATTTTCTCCATTCCAGACCTGTCACGCACTGCAATGACCTTCTTAATCTCTGAAAGATTATCGGTATCAAGCAGGACGCCGTCCGAGCCGTGCTCAAGCGTCTCAAGCGCGAGTTTTGCCTCCTCTGCATTTTGTACGCCGGCAATTATTTCCACGTCAATCTTCTGCAGCCCTGCAATCAGGTTCTCAAGCGGAATGACCTTCCAATCCGTACCTATCACAATCAGGTAATCGCAAGATTTCCCAAGTTCGACCGCGAACTGCTCGTATTTCTTGTTCTTGATGACAACAAACCCTGCAACGGTTTTACCTTCTCTTGTAAGATGCTGCGCCTCAGCTATATCCTCTGAATCTGCAAGCTCGGAAGGCAGTTTGCTTGTTCCGTCGCCTTCGCTGCCTATCCCAACGACCACGATGTCGGCGTCCTCTGTTGGCGCTGCAGTTTTGATATTTCCAAGCTCTCTTACTCTCTCCACGTCCTCCGCTTTCAAAAGTACGGCGTCTGCTCCCGATTCAAGCCCCGTGGTGATAAGCGGTTTGTTAGCTTCCCATGTACCGCCGTCCGCTTTTATCCAGACGGTTTTTTCTTTTTTCACCGCAGTGCCTCCATGGCATCCTCTACGCTTGCGCCTTTATGGACTACAAGCGTCAATGCGTGCGTCATTGCGGTAGGATTTTCATGCTGGAATACATTCCTGCCAATCGCGACGCCTCTTCCTCCGGCATCGACTGCGGCGCGCACCATAGATAGGAATTCCTCGTCCGTGTTTGCCTTGGGGCCGCCGGCCATCACAACAGGTACGGGGCAGCCTTCCACAACCGTCCTGAATGTATCGATATCGCCTGTGAAATTTGTCTTTATGATATCTGCGCCTAACTCGGCGCCCACGCGCGCGACATGCGCCACAAGTTCGGTGTCGTTTGAATTCTTGATATCCTTTCCGCGCGGGTACATCATCGCAATAAGTGGCATTCCCCAGTTGTCGCATTGTTCTGCCACAGAACCCAGTTTTTGAAGCTGGGCGGCTTCAGTCTCTGACCCGATATTGACATGAACGCTCACGGCGTCGGCTCCCATTTTTATAGCTTCTTCCACTGTGCAGACCTGCACTTTGTCGTTGGGGTCAGGCCCGAGCGACGTGGATGCACTCATGTGGATGATAAGACCGATATCGCGCCCGTATCCGCGGTGGCCGTGCTTTGCCATTCCTTTTTGCAAAAGTACTGCATTGGCGCCGCCATCAGCCACTTTGTTCACCATGTCTGCAAGATTGACTATGCCTCTTATAGGCCCCATTGATATCCCGTGGTCCATAGGGATGATTACCATGTTCCTGCTTTCCCTGTCCATAATCCGTTCAAGTCTTATTTTTTTACCGATTTCTGACAATTTAATCACCTTATAATAAATTCGTGTTAGTATGTGACAGACTGTCATGGTTATGACGATATATATAATTTACGCAGGGTCAGGATTAATAAAATCAATCCACTTTTCTCACAACTACTGACCCATCCCTCATCCTCACCAGCCTCTCCCTCACGAGCCCATACTTGTGATAGCCCATAGCCTCCACATGCCCTATGTCAAGATATTTCATCAAAAGCTTCGCATCCTCTTGCGCCATCGCAAGCTCCTCCACGGGCGGCGCGGTTTTAACCTTCTTCTTAGCAAAAATCGCCCCGTCCTTCATATTCGCTCCCACGAAACCTTTCGCATCCTTCAAAATCAGCACTCCTTTCTTCATGTACGCGCCTGCAAATTCGCCCGTGGTGCCCTCGACGATAACGGTTCCTCCGTCAAGGTGCGCGCCCGTGTTCATACCCGCGTCTCCCCTGACATGAACCACGCCTTTCTGCATCAATAGGCCAGTGCCGTTATAAACATCCCCGTTCACAGCGACAACAGCATCACAATTACACCGCGCAGCTATTGTACCGCGAAGCACTCCGTCATCCAGCAGCAAATGCTTTTTTTTCTCATCGAAGTTATTCTTAACAAGAACATCTTTCCCCAAACCCGCGCAGAGAATGTCGGTTATTGAGCGGAACTTTCGATAACCAGGCTCATCAGACACAACCTCAACAACATTTCCGACAGGTTCTTCCACGGCGCCTTTCACATATATTTCCCCGGAAACCATACCCATTCCCATTTCTGAAGAAACATCCCCCTCTACATAAACTTTCCCGGCCTTTTCAGGCGCCCCGGTACCCCCGAAATGCGCAAGGTCAACGCCCATGCTGTAAGCAAGTCTTTTCCCGGCGCTGCCGATAATATGCAACTCTCTGCGGTTCCTTATTTCATCCACCAGGTCTTGATACGTGTAACTTGTGCCTTTCTGGGAAGGGATGATGCTTTCTGGGCGAAGCTTATTGTTTTGCCATGTGAAATTATATGTGTAATCGCAGAGGTTATCCATGCGTTCTTTCAGGGTCAGGAACATAGTATTACCACTTTCATGCCGGTATATAAGTTACTTATAAAAGGATGACAACTCATAATTATCCTTTCAACCGTAATTCCCGGAAGATTAAGGAAATCTATGGCAGGTAATAAATGTGATGTGTTAATCGTGGTACCTCCATTAGCTACTGCCAGTTACCCGCAGCTTGGCGCCGGAGTTATTGTCGCCGCCTGCAAAGCATCCGGAATTCGGACGGCTGCATTGTATGCCAATATGACGCTGGCGGCACACATCGGCTGGCAGAGCTACGAGCGCGCGGCAGGGGCATGGCTTCCGCACATGGCAGGCGAGGCTGTTTTTGCACCTTTTGCGTTTCCCGGTAACCCTGACCCTCTGGAGTCCCTGTTCGTAAAAGGCAAGCCCAAACGCGTTATCTCCGGTCCTCCCCGACCCCGGTTGAATAGAAAGGATTTCATGGTCTGCCGCCAGGCTGTGCACTGGTTTTTGGACCGGACGGTCAGCCGTATTCTCGAATTTCAACCCCGGATTGTCGGGTTCAGTTCGACATTCCGGCAGACACTCGCTTCCGTGGCAATTGCACGCCGCCTGAAGTCTGTTTGCCCTGAAGTGCTGACGGTTTTGGGCGGATATAATGCCAGGATGCCAATGGGTCGGGCATTATCGGCGATAGCCGATCCCATTGACTGTGTGTTTGCCGGTGAGGCGGATATCGACTTTCCTGCGTTTTGCGCCGACTTTCTGGATAATGCAAATATGCCGATACCTCGTGTAGTCGACTGCGGCGTGGTCGGGAATATAGAAAGCGTTAAACCGCCGGATTTCGAAGACTATTTCCACGAGCTTCGTGAATACCAGGCAACTGGCAAATTACCTGCAAACTGGCCGGTCAGGTTGAATTTCGAGTCCAGCCGCGGTTGCTGGTGGGGAAAATGCCGGTTTTGCGGCCTGAATGGAGAAACCAACGTTTATCGATCCAAGTCCGTATCAAACATTGCAAAAGAACTGCGATATCTGTCACAACGCTACGGTATCAGCCGCTTCGAAGCGACCGACACAGTCATGCCGCCCGATCTTCTAAATGGTTTATCGGCATTCAAGGGCCAAAACTTCCCGGATATCGAGTTGCTGTATGAAGTCAGGGCAAACCTGGCATCGGAAGATATTGTCAGGCTTGCCTGTGCAGGGGTGAAGACCATCCAGCCCGGCATCGAATCGCTATCTACCGCAGTATTAGAAGCGATGAACAAAGGTACGACCGGGGCGGCAAATGTACGCTTGCTGCGGGATGCACTTGCCAATGGGATATGCGTTATCTGGAACTACTTAATCGGTGTACCAGGGGAGAGTTCAAAAGAATATGAGAAAACCTGCGAATTGCTGCCGCTGCTTGAACATCTCCAGCCGCCTCAAACATGGGGACCGATTCGGATCGAGCGTTTCAGCGCTTATTTCAATCACTCTTCGGATTACGGAATCATCAACATCCGTCCGTTCGTGAACATGGCTAAACTTTTTCCGCCTGATGCATCCGTATATGATTTAAGCATGTGGTTTGATGCTGAGTGGGAAACGGAATTGCTGGCGGATCCTGCTCTATTGCAGCAGGTCGCGCAAATGTTGCAAAAATGGTTTAATGCGTGGCGCGACGTCGACGACCGTCCTGTTTTGTTAGCCGTCCCGATGCCGGGAGGCAGGATGCTGGTTCGCGATACAAGAGGATGTGCGTGTGAGGAATACCATATTCTGGAACGCCCGACCGCCGGAACACTCGTGGATTTGGCGCAACCGCGCCGTGTATCTATTTCACAGACGGATGAAGTTAAAGACCTCGTAAAACGAAAGCTGGTCATTGAACTGGATGACTGCCTCCTTTCACTTCCGGTAATACTGCCGGCGTAAAAAGATGGATAAGCGCTTCTTCAAATAGGAAAGTATATATGCAGAATAGAGATTATAGAAATGGGTGGATTTCAGATGGATAAATTGTTAAATGATAGCGCAAGACTTAAGAAGTTTAAAGAATCCGGAAAGATTGAAACAATCGTGGAATCGTTGAAAGGTAAAATGAGCGACCCGGAAATAGCTGCGGTGATCGGAGGATTGGTGTCGGCCATGAGCGATCGCGATTTCGCGCTTAAATGCCGCGATCTGATGAAGCGAACCAGCACGCAGGTCACCTGCTGCCAGAATGTTTGTATTTCGGGTCATTAAGTTGTAAGCCTGAAGTGAACTTAAATTTAGTACGGAACTGCATTGAACACATTGAGTTGTGCAATGTAGTTTCGCGTTTTATTTTAAAAAGCAAATGATATAGAGAATTTTATGTACGCTGCTCGCAAGACCTCGCCTCTTCCATCTTGCGACGTATTGCTGGTAGTCCCGCCTTTCGGGGCGCCGTATTTTCCTTTCCTGGGCGTGAGCATTCTTGCGGCAAACGCGCGCAAACTGGGCATTCGCGCACATATTTACTATGCCAATCTGGATTTTGCCGCATTGGTCGGGCCGGAAGTTTATGAACACGTCACCTATTCCTACGACGCGTTGCTGAATAGTGAAGCCGTTTTCGCCAGCGCCGCATTCCCAGGGCTCCCCGACCCTGCGCCGTATTTATCTTTCAGGCAGCAAAATATCATCCGGCATGAACCGCTTATCTGGCGGGAAATCACTGAGGACGAATACCGGTTATGTCTTGATAAACGTGATACATTTCTCGAACAGGCAACGGCTAAGATTTTAGCAGCGAAACCGAAGATTGTGGGGCTGTGTTCAATGTTCCAGCAGAACCTGGCATCAATTGCCCTGGCGCGGTGCATTAAGCAAACCAGCCCTGATGTGCTGACAGTCATGGGCGGAGCCGGAACCCATCAGCCAATGGGCCAGGCACTGGCTCAGGTTGCCGATCCCATCGACTGTATCTTCACAGGCGAGGCTGATGATGCTTTCCCGCGGTTCTGCAGCCAATACCTGGATGGTTCCATGACGGATATCCCCGGATTAGTCAATTGCGGCATTTTCCATCAGCTTGATGAACTTCCGATACCCGACTTCGATGATTATATGCAACAGCTTGCCGAACTCCAGTCCGGGAATCTGCTGCCACCGGATTACCCGTATACAATTTATTTTGAGTCGTCGCGGGGATGCTGGTGGGGCGTTAAAAATCACTGCCGGTTTTGCGGGATGAATGCCGACGGCATGGTCTATCGAACCAAATCAGCGCAGCGAATCGTTGATGAGATTGAAACATTGGCGCAGCGCTACAGAATCGGGAAAATGACCTCCACAGACTGTATCATGCCCGGGCGCTTCGCCGAGGAAGTCTGCCCCGGACTGGCGGCCAGTGACGGGGAGATTGACCTGCAATACGAGGTCAAGGCAAATCTAAAGCCGCAGCAACTGGATTGGCTCAAACGCGCACGCATAAATTCAATCCAGCCCGGCGTTGAATCGCTTTGCACGGATATCCTGAAACTCATGAACAAGGGGGTCGATGCGATACAGAACATTGAATTGCTGCGCAACTGCGTCTCACGACAAATCGTCGTACGCTGGCATCTTCTATTCGGTGTTCCGGGTGAACGGCGTGAGCACTACCAGAGCATGTTTAAGATATTGCCGATGATTGCCCACTTGCAGCCCCCGGTCTATTTAGCGCAAATCCGGCTTGACCGCTTCAGTCCGTATTTCGAACATCCCCATGAATACGGCATTAGCAACATTCGTATCAATCCTGCATGGTATCACCTGTATCCGCCAGGCACTAAAGTTGATGACCTGATTTATCGTTTCCAATCCGATTGGAGTACCGAATTGCTTGACGACAGGGAATTGCTCGGCAATTTGTGCGAACTTGTAGATCAATGGAAAGAGTTTTGGCTGGAGGGAAACCCGCCTGAACTGTTCAGTATTACGTTACCGGGTGAGCGAAGAGCTGCTGGATAGAAAATTTATCATCGCTTATGAAGGGCATTATCTATCTCTCGTTACTGATAAGTCAATTGTCTCACGTTTGAAAATGCGATGATTCGGAGATGACAAAAGAAAAGACTATGAAGCGGATCCGTTTTCTATCCATCCAGTGGCACATCACTCACAGGTGCTCAAACCATTGCAGGCATTGCTATCTTGCGGAGCCGGCAGTTCGTGAACGGTCAGGAGGAACCACTCCGGATATTGGCCACCTGTGTAAAATTCTCGATAGAATCAGTGAATTCGAGCAGAAATGGCAGGCTACAATCGATGGCGTGGCTATTGGCGGGGGAGACCCGCTGCTGCATCCGGAATGGCGCCAGCTTATAATCGAGTTGAAAAAACGTGGAAAGAAGGTTTTTTTGATGGCAAATCCGGAAACCCTCACCGCGGAAAACCTGGAGCAACTGGCAAGCCTTGATGTTGCAAAAGTGCAGCTGAGCCTTGACGGGTTGGAAGAGACGCACGATTATTTCCGTTCGCCTGGCAGCTTTCAGCGAACTGTCGCTGCTCTGGAACGCCTGAAGCAATACAACCTGCCTTCCCAGGTCATGTTTACCCTTTTCCCCCAGAATTACGATCAACTGCTGCCTTTGCTGCGGTTCGTAGCCGTTGATACGGCTGCCGACGCATTTAGCTTCGACCTTGGTTGCGCGACAGGGGCTGCTGCGTCACTTGGCGGACGGCTTTCCGCTGCTCAGGTTAAGGCGGCTTTCGAAGGATATTTAGCTGAGAAAAAACGGCTGAAAGAGTCGGGTTACCCAATCGAAATCATTGAGAAAAACAGTCTTTTCCGCATAGTCAGGTTTGAACAAAATGAGTTTTTTCCATTTGACAGCCCCGAATATCCGGTAATCAGTGGATGCCTGGCGGGCTGGACAAGTATTACAATCGATGCTGACGGGTCTGTGTTGCCGTGCCGCCGGATGCCGTTGGTGGCTGGCAAACTTCCGGACGAATCTTTAGAGAAAGTGCTTTTTGAATCGCCGGTGATGAAGCGGTTCCGCCGTCCCCAGTTCTACAAGGTGTGTCAAAAGTGCAAATTCTACAAATACTGCCGGGGATGCGCTGCTTTGGGCAGCGCCCTGAAGGGCGACCCCTTCGATACCACCCCATTCTGCTTTGCCGATGGGCTGGCGCGTTCGACAGCGCCGTATCCCCCCTCGTTTATTTCCCTGGATACAACCATTGAAGAAGAGCATGAGCTGGTTGCAAGTCATTTCGCTAATTTTTTTGCCGTGTCATTGGAGCAATGGCTGGACAAACGTGACATTTGCAGGACTTTATTCTGCCTATCCCAGTCCCCGACCCTTCACAGTCAATTTTTCTCAAAACCCGAAAGCGACGAATGTATAGCCGGAGTCAAACTGGACAATGAGGACAGGTTATTTCTGCAATATTTTCTTGAAAGATTCCCGCCCGATTCGAATAAGGCACTGTATTATGCCCTGTTAACCGGAGAGTGACGTTACGGCGATGCCGGGAGGCATGTACTATGTCAATTTATTCGGGTCCATGACACACGTCAGTACAGCCGTAACCTTGACGCGGCCGGCAAGGGATTCGTCCACATTCGCGCCCCAGACGATGCGCCCTGTGTTCGGGGCTTTCTGGAGAATGATTTCGCCAGCCTGTGTGACCTCACCGAGCGTCATATCCTCGCCGCCGGAGATATGTACCAGCACCCCGTATGTTCCCGAAAAGTCAGTGACATCAAGAAGCGGGGTGGAAAGCGCCTGTTCCATTGCCTTCTCAATGCGGTTTTCGCCCTCTGCCTCGCCTATGCCGATTGCGGATATGCCGCCGCGTTCCACGATACTTCGAAGGTCTGAATAATCAAGGTTTACAAGGCTTGCCTGCGTGATTGTTTCGGTTATGTTCCTGATAAAATTGCCGACGAACTCATTCGCAACCGCAAAACCCTCACGGAGCGGGAGAGTGCCTGCAATGGCTCTCAGTCTTGAATTATCTATAACTACAAGGGAATCGCATCTGTCAGCAAGAGCTTTTATGCCGAAAATCGCCTTCTTGCGCCTTAATACTTCGTAGCCGAACGGGAGGGTAACACAACCTATCGTCAGAATCCCTGCTTCACGTATGGCCTCGGCGATTACAGGTGCCGCGCCTGTGCCCGAGCCGCCGCCCATGCCTGCTATGATGAATACAAGGTTTGAATCCAGAAGTTCTTTTTTTATTTCGTTAAGGCTCTCTCTTGCTGCTTCAGTGCCTCGTTCTGCAAAGCCACCGCAGCCCTTTCCCTGATAGGTTTGCTCACCAAGGAGTATTTTCACATCGGCTTTTACAGCCATCAAATGCGTTGCATCAGTATCAGCCGCAATTATCTTGCTTCCCACTATCTCTTTTTGCGCTATCCATGAAACGATATTACATCCCGCGCCGCCAAGACCGATGATGGCGACGGTGGGTTTTGCTGCGTTTGCAAGCTCGGAAATTCGTGAATCGAGTGTCATTTATGTACCTCTTTTTATATTTTTGTTACGAAGACTTACTTGTATTATATCCTTCATAAGATTATATTTATCCCAATAATCCGCCATAATAAGATATATAACCCTTATTCAATAAGATTGCAGAAACAATGAGCAAAATAATCCTCGACCCCAACATCAAATACCTTGAAGGTACGCAGCGCGTCTTCGACCCGGAAACAACGCTTGCCAACACCACAAAGCTTCTTCCTAAAATCGGGGTAACACGCATTGCGAACATCACAGACCTTGACCGCGTAGGCATTCCGGTTTTCTCAGCTATCAGGCCGAGCGCTGCGGCGGGAGCAATATCCATATATTCAGGAAAAGGCGCAACCGAGACCAATGCCAGAATCTCAGCCATAATGGAAAGTTTTGAACGGTGCCTTGCGGAGCAGCCCGAGGTCAGCATCAACCTGAGCGGAATTGAGCTCGGAACCGAAAGAGTGGCAGATACATACGAATCGCTCAGTGAAAGCTATCCCACATTATACCCGGATGCTCTTCTTTTGCCCCAGCCCCTGGCTGAGTCCACGAGCCTTGAATGGGTCATGGGGGACGACATAATGAACGATGTTGAAGTATTCGTGCCTGTAAATGCAGTTTTCCACCCATACAACCCGCAAAACGGAAACAAGCTTTTCAGAAGCAACACCAACGGGCTTGCATCCGGAAATACGATTGAGGAGGCGGTGCTCCACGGCTTGCTTGAAGTCATCGAGAGGGATGCGCTCAGCATTGCGGAATTCACACGCAATCCTGGCAGGGAAATCGTGCTTTCCGAGAGCGATGGGCTAAATTACGAATTGAAACGGAAAATGGAAGAAGCAGGAATCAAAGTCAAGGTCTGGCTGCTTGACTCTGATGTGGAAATTCCCACAGTTGTTACAGCCCTTGATGATACTGTCCTGAAAGACCCAGCTTTGCTGGTCATGGGAGCAGGTTCACATCTCTCGCCTGAGATAGCGGTAACACGGGCGCTCACCGAGGCAGCGCAGAGCCGTGTGGTCCAGATACATGGTGCGCGCGAGGATACGGACAGGGAGCAGGTGGTGCGGACATTCGGCTATGACCACATGAAAAAGATGAACTCCTACTGGTATGAGGAGCTTGAGCCCGTCCGGATGGATGATTTGAAAGACGGTTCAAGCGATACCCCGGCAGCCAACATTAAAACAGTGCTTGAGCGCCTTGATGTAATTGCAGATGGCGCTATTATCGTAAATCTTTCAAGGGGCGTGGAAATTCCGGTTGTAAGGGCAATTATTCCCATGTTTGAACTCTATACGCTTGACCGTGAGAGAAAGGGGGAGCGCATCAAGAAAAAGAAGAAGAGAGTGCCGAAATGAGGCCTGTGGTGTACACAGGCACGAGCATAAGCCACGACGAGGCAAGAAAGATATTGGATGCTGACTATCGCCCGCCCGTGAAGCGTCATGATATCAGGAGGCTTATGAAGTCGCCGCCAGAAATTATCGGGATTATAGACGGGGTTTTCTTTGACAGCGCTGCAGTAGCGCACCGCGAAATAATCGAGGCGCTAAAAATGGGCATAACGGTTGTCGGCGGTGCAAGTATGGGCGCGCTGCGGGCTTCCGAACTTGAGACTTACGGGATGATAGGCGTGGGGAAGATTTACGAGATGTACAAAAACGGGAACCTGGAATCTGATGACGAGGTTGCCGTGACTTTCGATGGTGAAACGCTGGAACCGCTTTCAGTACCGCTTGTGAATGTCAGGATGACCGTTGAGTTGGGGCAGGAAATGGGTGTTTTTACAAAAGAGCAGGCTTCTGCCATTGTGGGTATTGCCAGGAAAATATTCTATCCAGAGAGGAACTATTGGAATATCATCCACGAATGTGTGAAAAATGGGGTTATCGGAGATTCGGAGAAGAATAAATTGCTTGAGTTTTTTAAGGTTCATGAAGTGGATGTGAAGCGGCAGGATGCGGTTCTTGTGCTTGAGAAGGTAAAAGAACTTTTGAATTAACCGCAAAATGGCGAAGAATGCAAAGGATAAGATAATATTGAATTAATAACGTATTGGGATAAGCAAGAATAATATGAAAAGTATTGAAGAGATAAAATCAATCCTGGGAGGTCAGAAGAATAAGCTGAGAAAGACCTACAGGGTGAAAGAGATTGGAATTTTTGGCTCTTATGTCCGGGGAGAACAAAAAGAAAAAAGTGATCTGGATGTGCTGGTTGAATTTGACGAGCCTGTGAGTCTTCTCTGGCTCGTAAAAGTAGAGATTTATTTGTCCGAACTTTTAGGTGTAAAAGTTGACCTCGTGCCCAAGAAGGATGTCAGGCCTGAACTGAAAGAGAGAATTCTTAAAGAGGCGGTATATCTGTGAAACGTGACATTTCCATTTATCTCAAGGATATTCTCGAAAATATGGAACGCGCGGAAAAGTTTGTGGAAGGGAGAAATTATGATGATTTTGTCAATGATGAAAGAACAAATTTTGCCGTAATAAGATGCATTGAAATCATTGGAGAAGCGGCAAAGCATATTCCTGAAGAAGTTAGGGAGAACTATCCTGAAGTTCCATGGAAAGAAATTGCAGGGATGCGGGATAAGGTTATTCATACTTATTTTGGGGTGAGCCTTGAAAGAGTCTGGATTGTAATAAAAGAGATTATACCCCAGTTAAAACCGGACATAAAAAAAGCGCTTTCTGAACAGAAAAGAAATGAAAATGAAACAAATGTGTGAACGGCAGGCTAAAGGGTTTTTACAAATTGTACATACCCTTGTTTACTTTCTTTGCGAACTTTGCGCCCTCTGCGGTGAGATTTCTGTTTCATACAAAAGGTTACAGAACACTAATTTAAGCGACAGAGAGGAGAACAAATGAATTACGATGTCGTTGTTATCGGCGCAGGCCCGGCAGGCGCAATAGCAGCAAGATATGCCGCCAGGAATGGCGCCAGCACTCTGCTGATAGAAGAACACGCAAGCATCGGCTCACCAGTCCAGTGCACGGGTCTAATAAGCACGGCGGCGCTCAACGAATGCGAAACAGGAGAGGGAAGTTTCGTCCTGAATAAGATGAAGGGCGCTTTTGTTTATGCCCCTAACGGTGAAGAACTTGTTGTGCAGGGAAAAAATGTAAAAGCGTATGTCATCGACCGGAAAATCTTTGACAGGGCGCTTGTTGAGCGTTCACTGGATGAAGGGGCAGACATACTTTTGAAAACACGCTTCATTGGCATGGATAAGGGGAAAATCTCCGTGATATCTGATGGTGAGCGAAAAGAAATTCATGCCGCTGTTGTTATAGCAGCGGACGGGATACAAAGCAGTGTTGGCAGGGCAGCAGGACTGGGGCGGTGTGAAAAATTCTTATCAGGCATCCAGTTTGAAGCCCCTTATGCAGCAAAAGATTCTGAATTCGTGGAGATATTCACAGGGAACGATATCGCCCCGGGATTTTTTGCATGGGCAGTGCCATTTAACGGATTGGCGCGCATCGGTCTTGCCAGGAACCCTTGCGCTAACCCGCCCTTTTATTACCTTGGGGAATTGTTAAAACACCCGGTTGTTGCCTCAAGGTACCGTGGGTCGCGCACCGAGCATGTGCTGGGGGGAATACCGCTCGGCCCGCCCGGGAAAACTACTGGAAATGGCGTGATGCTTGTCGGGGATGCGGCAGGGCAGGTTAAGCCCACGTCAGGCGGTGGTGTTTATATGGGCGCGGTATGCGCAAAGATAGCAGGCGAGGTAGCGGCAAAAGCCTCGCGAAAAGAGACAGGTCTGGAAGAGTATGAAAAACGATGGCGGGACAGGGTAGGAAGGGAACTTGCCATCGGGCTGAGGATTCATAAGAGTATCGGGAAGCTGAGCGATGAAAACCTTAATGAATTTATTTCTTTCCTCAACAAACCGGACATAAGGGAAATTATCACAGGATATGGCGACATGGACCATCCTTCCGTACTATTGCAGAAACTCATTCAAAGCGGGGATAAGAAGCAGCTTATTAAATTGCTGGGAGTGGCTTTTAAAACGCTTTTCTAGATACTCTACACGACTTATCCGGAACAAAACCTTTATCCATTTTAGATACATCTACGGGGATACCCCCATTAAGACCCCGTATTTAAATACGGGGATTCAAGTGCCTGGGTGGGGTAGCTGGTTATCCTATGGGACTGTGGATCCTACGACTCGGGTTCGAATCCCGACCCGGGCCCCAAAAATTTTTTGATTTCAAAACAGCAGTGAGGAAATTCTTATAATAGTTGATGATTTATTAACATGAAATAATAAGGATATAAGACATAATGACCCCAAAAGCCCTCATCCTCACCGGTTACGGTATCAACTGTGACATGGAGACACAGCATGCCTTCAAACTTGCAGGCGCTGAGGCCGAACGTGTGCATCTCACAGACCTGATTAACGGGACAAGGAAACTTTCAGATTACCATATCCTTGCGCTGCCCGGCGGGTTCTCGTTCGGGGATGATATCGCCTCAGGCAAGGTGCTTGCCAACATGATAAAATATAATCTGGGCGGGCAGGTCAGGGAGTTCATGAACGAGGGTAAATTGATAATCGGCATCTGCAACGGCTTCCAGGCGATGGTAAAAATGGGTTTGCTGCCAGCTTTTGATGGCGATTATTCCATGCAGGATGTCACTCTTACTTTTAATGATTC